>JAZQFQ010000013.1:0-18995 GCA_045539595.1 Eubacteriales bacterium
ATATCGATGGTTACGGTGGTCTTGCCGCCAGCGGTCTGGACACTCACCTTGTCATGGGCACCGTCCAGCGCATAGGTGCCATCCAGGACGATAGTATGCTTACCCGTCACCTTCATGGTGGGATCGCTGATGGCGATCTGCTTGCCATTCTCCGTATCCTTCACCAGCATGGTGCAGGCGAAATCGGGGGTGATGCCCGCGAATTCCTTGGCCTCCCAGAACACGATGCCGGTCAGGCCCAGTTTGTTCTCCCGGACGGCCTGGATTTCCTTCGTATTGGAGAGGATCTTCACGTCGGGATTCTCGTAGTAGGCCTTGCCATCCTCACGGGATGCCAGGGGCAGGATAATGTAGGAGTAGGTATCGTCCGTGGGATTCACGCCGTGATCGAAGAAGATCTCGATGAATTTTCCACCGGAGACGTGCTGATGCACCGTCAGTGTCTGTTTCTCCGGGAACACGATGGAGCCGTAGCCGCCGATGTAGGCATATTTTACGCCATCCATTTGCGTGTCCTCCGCGGGAGCGATGGCACTCTCCTCATCGTTCAGATACAGCTTTGTTGCCGCACTGATTTTTTGCTGATTCTCTACGGTAGTGATAACGCCTTCATCCTTCGTGCTGTTTATATCCGCCCCCAGCATGACATACTCGTTGTCGAAGAAGAAATAGGATTTTTTGGCCACCAAGTCAGACGCAAAATCACTGTTCCTGTTGTCGTACTGGAAGGCCGCCATGGCATATTCATCCATCTGCACGCCGCCCACGAAGGAGGACTGATTAAAGGTCTTAGTATTGTTCTCAGCATTGCGCTCTCTCGTATCTACCGTTGTTCCGGGCAGACGGTAATGGTTTGCATTGTGATGATAGGTTGAATCAAACTGCTTGGTGCTGTCCGCATACACATACAGCATACCGGCACCGGTATACCAGGCGTTGCAGTTTTCCAAATGGGTAGGCCATATAAAGCCCTCATACCGCGCGATCTTGGGGGAGCACATAGACAGCATGGAGGCAAAATCGCCGCGATGGGTGGTCACACGGGCCATGTGCGGGAACACCTTGGCGGACGTCTTGGCCCCATCCACCACGATACTATCATCCAATTCGATCTCATATATGAAATCCGCCGTGCTGATCAGCCCGCTGGTTTCATACTCATAGGGATTGGCATCCAAATAATACTTCAGAAGAGATTTGATCTCCCTCGCACGCTCTTCCGGTGCGTACTGGCAGATACGCGCCATACCGGTAATGATGCAGACAGAACGAACGCTCTCGTTAGCATTGGACCAGATGATACGGCCGCTGACAGCACTCATGGCCGCGCCGCGGAACAGAACAGGCTCAAAGGAATCAAAGATCCAATCCACCTGCCGATTTACCAGCTCATCGGAGAAGGCGAACTCGGAACCCGCCACCGTGTACAGGATAACGGAAAGCATGTCCAGAAGGCTTCCGCCGTATCCGGTGGTATAAGGAATGTTATCATGTAGGATATACGAACCATCCTCATAAATACCGTCGCCCTTTTTCACATAATCAAACACGTTGGCGGAAAGCGTATCCACTGCTTTCTTAAGACGCACGCTGTCCTTCTGCAGGGCCGATGCCAGAATGATGGAGAAGGTCATATCGATCATGTTGGCGGATGTGTAGGACGGGGAGTAGATCAGTTTGTCCATCCAGTCCGTATAGTGCTTGATCTCG
Source organism: Eubacteriales bacterium (assembly GCA_045539595.1). Lineage (GTDB taxonomy): Bacteria > Bacillota > Clostridia > Oscillospirales > CAG-272 > SIG701. The sequence continues at coordinate 1,711 of JAZQFQ010000013.1, forward strand.
TCAATACTCAGATCGTCCCGCAGTGCCAGAAGGATGCGGGTCAGGCTGCCGGGCACATTGATATAACTGTCGTGCCAGTTGGCACCGCTGGGCATCTTGCTCTCCGTACCGCCATAGAATTTTTCATACATAAAATCCAGGCAGTACAGGATGTCGTCCCGCAGTTTTTCGTTTTTGTAATAATGTGATCCGGGGGTGGCATATCCGCGGGCCATAGCCACAATGTTTTTATATATAGTGGACATGTTGGCACTGGTGAACGCATAATTCTGTCCAAACGGATCCGTCGTACAGCTGCGGTTGACCTTAGTCATCCAGGATTTGCAGTTGTTGTCGATCTTTTTCAGAATGGCCGCCTGATACTTCTGATCGGCGTATTTGCCGTCGCTGAATTCCAGATAAGCATACCGATTGACAATGTACTCAAACACGTCCGCTGCCTCTCCGTACCGGATGGGTTCATCCCCGTCATAATACTGCCGGACGGAAACGGAGCGCACATACAACTGACGCAGGCCCTCGGTCATTTCGTTGATGTGGATCTCCATCCGCTCCGCCCCGGCCAGGTCCGGCTCGCCATGCTCGAACATGGCAGCCAATGCCACGGATACCGTCACCCAGTTGTCGTTGCCGCTGAAAAAGTCCCGGTAAAAATATGTTTCCTCGCCGTTTTCATCTTCTCCGCAGAAGATATACAGTCGCATGCCATTGGCCAAAGGCTTATTGAAAAACACATCCATGTCGAAATAGACGTAGGTTTCAAAATTTTCGGGAAGATCGCGAATAATCAGGGGCGTATTTTTCGGTTTTTCCCAAACTCCCAAAGATGCCGCATCCTTGTCGTACTCCTGCTCAGGATCCGTTACCAGCCCCAGCGTTTCATATGGGTGCTGTTCACTGCCGTCCGCAAAAACATGCAGTTTCGTCCCCTCCACCGGAGCGGACATATCCGTGTCCGATGCATCCGTATCCTCGGGCAATTCCGATACCGTACCACAGCCGCTGAGCAGCATTGCCATAAGCAAAAAAAAGCTGATTCCTCTTAAAAGAAAATTCTTTTTCACTGCGCGTACTCCTTTTGTTGGATTGGTATTTTGTTTTCAGTATAGCATGCCGTCTTTTTCAAGTCAAGGAAGAAACACAATTCGTAAAATCCTGACCTTCTAAAACAAAACGCTTGCCTTGCGGCAAGCGTTTTGTTGCTTATTTCTTTATCAAACCTCGGGAATGTGAATCTCTACCTCCCGGCCCAGCTCACTGGATCTAGCGATACCGTCCAGGATAGCCTGATTGTACAGGATCTGGGAGGACGGAACGGGTGCAGGCAGATTGTACTTGCAGGCGTCCAGGAAGGAACGGATCTTGCAGTCGAACAATCCCTCTTTCTGCTCCAGTACCGGTACGGGCACGGCAATCTGCTCTCCGGCCAACTCGCGGTAAATAGTCATGGGACCGCCGATTGTGCCGTTCCAGCACTCAGTGGACGGAATACGGAGACCGCCCTTGGTGCCAAGGATCAGCGTATCTCCGGCTGTATCCATGTTCATAGCCCAGGAAATACGGAAGTCCAGCACGATTCCGCCCTCCAGACGGATGAATGCGGCGGCGAAATCGTCCACGCCGAATTTCTTTGCGTATTCGGGATGACCGGTTTTCACGTAATTGGAGTAGTTGGGATCGGTACCGAAGAAGGCGGATTTGTATCCGGACACAGTAAGCGGTTTCGGATAGCCGATGGCGTTCAGCACCATATCGAGTGAATAACATCCGATATCCGCCAAAGCACCGAGACCGGCGGTTTCATCCTCAATAAAGGTAGTACCGAAGGGCGTGGGGATACCGCGGCGGCGGCCGCCGCCGGTCTGAATGTAGTACACCTGTCCCAATTCTCCGGATTCCACGATGCGCTTGATCATCTTCATATTGGCATCCAGACGGGGCTGGAAGCCGATAGAGAGAATCTTTCCGGTTTCCTTTTCGGCGCGGCAGATTTCCACCGCCTCCTCCAGCGTAACGCACATGGGCTTCTCCAACAGGACATGCACACCCTTTTTCAGTGCATAAATGGCGGGGGCGGCATGCTGACGGTTGTAGGTACAGATGCTGACCGCATCCAACTGCAGACTTTCGTCGTCCAGCATTTCCTTATGGCTGGCGTAATCGGTTTTCACGCCCTCCACCTCGTGTTTTTTGAAAAACGCGGCGGCTTTGCCGGGAATCAGATCGCATCCGGCCACGATCTCCACATCCGGCTGTTTTTTATAGCTGCGGATATGGGAATCCGCAATCCAGCCCGTGCCGATGATACCGATACGCACTTTTTTCGCCGTGTCTACAGTTTTTGTTTCCTGATTGAACTTAAAAGCATCCAGTCCTGCCATAATTATTTCTCCTTAAAATTCAAGTTGTGTATACAAACATTATCAGCCCGATCAGTTGAGAAAGATCGGGTTGGTCCAGGCATATTTCCCATCCGCGTCGATGACAACAGCGCGGATATAGTCATACTGAAGATTGCCGTTTTTATCTGTAAGTGACCATTCTGCGCTTTCAACGGGAGCGCCGGGTTGTCCGCGCACGATGCGGGTAGGATGCCGATCTGCATGGAACCGGACTTTGGCGGCGGGAGAACATTTTACCACGGCCCGTCCGTCCTCTACATAAAAATCGTGGATCACAGGGCCACAGGAAGAGTAGAATTTTCCCGCCTGCAGGGCATCGAGAATGGAGCGGATGTTATTTTCTGCCCGCACCATGACCCAGCCGATGCCATGCTGATGCATCGAATGACCGTCATCAGCCGCAACGCCGTAAATACGCTTTCCCTGTCCCAGCAATTCGTCCCAGTACGCGGCATCCGCGTCCATGTCGCAATCCATGACTGATCCGCTGTTCCAGATCTCCATAGCAAAATCGCCCTCCAGTTTATTGAAGTAACGAGCTGGCGTGGAACTCCACTCCGGATGACAGTAGATGGTCAGATTGCCCTTTCTATGTATTTCGTCAAGATAGGTCTGATATTCTTCCTGATTCTTCGCGGTGCCGGACGGAAAGCGCTGGTCCTGTTCATAATCGTTACCATCCTCCTTCGCAGGTCCGATGCAGACGGTATGAAACGTACGGAATCCGTGATCGCGTACAAACGTGTTGTCAAACTCCATGCCGGGAAGAATAACGATCGGCACATCCGGGGCGTAGTTTTCATAGTTATAGACGCGGTGATCGGTCAATGCCAGAAAATCATATCCCATCTCCCCGTACCGACGTATTACCTCCTCAGGAGTACCTTTGCCATCGGAACGGGTAGTATGGCAATGGAGGCCTCCCTTCAGCATTTTCTCAGTTCCGTCAAATGCTTGCTGCCGTTTCATAAAAACAGTCTCCTTCCCGTACAGTTACCAACCCAGTTTTTTCAGCTCCGCCCGGCTCATGGCCGCGCATTCCATGGGTGTCTTTCCCATGGAGGGATTATCCTGCTCTACCACAACCCATCTGGCACCGGCTTCCTCCGCGGCTGAAAGAATGGCCGGGAAATCCTGCACGCCGTGTCCCACGGGACGAAACTCAAAATTTGCCGGACGGGCGGGTGCCTTTTTCTCCATACCGATCAGTTCATACATATCCTCGGATTTCTCTCCGTAAAAATCCTTCAGATGGACAACCGGCGCGCGGCCGGCATATTTCCGGATGTATGCGGCAGGATTCTCACCGCCCACGTTAACCCAGCAGGTATCCAGCTGAGTCTGAAGGGCATCGGCGGGGACGGTGGCATACATCATATCCAGTCCGTAGGAGCCGTCTATGGTGATAAATTCAAAATCGTGATTGTGGTACAAAAGCGTGATGTCATGCTCCCCGGCAATGTGTCCCAGCTTCTCGATATCGGTCAGCGTTTTCTCAAACTCCGCCCCGCCCGGACGATGGGCCTCACCCAAATAGGGGATAGCCACATATTCGCATCCGATGGTTTTGTAATCGGTGAACACTTTGTGGGGATCGGCCATCATTTCCGCAAAAGGAACGTGCGCGGACACAGCCACCAGACCAATCTCATAAAGCATGGCACGGATGTCGGCAGGCGCATATCCGAACAGACCGGCAAATTCCACGCCGGTATATCCCATTTCCTTAACGGCGCGCAAGGTTCCGGGCATATCCTTCTCTATATCGCCGCGGACGGAATAGAGCTGCAGTGCAACAGGCAAAGCCATACAACACTCCTCCAAATTATTGAATTGCACAAAATTGTTGCCAACGCTATTGCATTTTCAACAGTTTTATGATAAAAGTATAATATATACAGCGCCGCTTCTCTATAATTATACTGACATTTTATAAAACTATTTTGATTTTCTTTGGAGGATGCTGTGAGAGTCGAAATTATAAAAACCAACGTGCCCGGACTTTCCCTGAAATTCACCGGCAGCAAAGAACGGAACGAAAGCACCGGCATTATTGCCACGTGGCATGTACACGACGATATTGAGATCCTGGCCGGTCATTCGGGCAATCTGGAAATTTCTCTTAGCAACGCAAAAGTGAATCTGGGGCCGGGAGATATAATTGTGATAAATCGCCGGGTTCCTCATGCCACCAGCAAAACCGAGCCGTTCACCAACACATTCATGCTGCAGTTCCGGATCGAAAAACTGCGGCGGATTGATTTTGAAAATATCAACCGATATCTGTCGTTGATTCTGGCCACCAATGAGCAGGAATTCGTATACCTGCACCGGGAGGATCCGCTGGCCAAGGAGCTGTACCGACTGATCGACGCCATGTATGAGGAATACACGCGGCAGGAGGCAGAATACGCCATGATCCTGGAGGGATACATGAGTATCATTCTGGGCACCTTGTACCGCAATCGGATTTTGAGTAATATCGAACAAAGCTACAAGAAGGAAGATATCCGAAAAATCTGGCCCACCATCGAATACATAGATAAAAATTACAGCAAAGAATTGACGCTGGAGAAACTGGCCGCTACACTGAATGTAAGCTGTGAATACTTCTGCCGTATTTTCAAAAAAGCCACCGGTATCACCCCCACCGAATACATCAATTATGTGCGGGTCCTGCGGGCGGAAAATCTGCTGACGTCCACTCACGCCCCTGTGCTGGAGATATCCATGGAGGTTGGATTTACCTCGGTCTCCTACTTCAACCGGGTATTCAAAAAAAGAACGGGCTCCACGCCAACGGAATACCGCAGCATTTTCCGGAACAAGGCCACGTAATCCCTCCATGGATTTATTGACACGGACGGAAAAAACATGTATACTATTTTTTGCAAGATCCCCTTGCAGAAAGGAAGGACTTAGATGAACACATCCTTTACGAATCCGAAACCAGGCGCGAATGGCAGAAAAAGCCCTTCTGCGTCCGCTGTCGGAAAACTCATTCTGTCGGCAGTCATTCTTTTGCTGATTCTGATCGTGGCCGGCACATGCTGGTACACCGTGGACGAAAAACAGCAGGCTGTGGTGACCACCTTCGGCAAAGTCACCGGCACCACCGGTGCCGGTATGCATTTCAAACTTCCCTTCGGTATCCAAAAGGTACAGACCGTGGATGTAAATGTATACCAGAAAATCGAAATCGGCTACCGGACGGACGAGATGGAACACTCCTACGCGGACACGATCATCAAAGAAAGCAAGATGATCACGGGTGACTACAACATTGTCAACGTAGACTTCTTCGTGGAGTACAAAATCTCCGATCCCGTCAAATATCTGTACAACTCCGCTGAGCCGGAGGTGATCCTGAAAAATCTGGTGCAGAGCCAGATCCGCAATGTGATCGGTTCCTCCACCGTGGATTCCATCCTGACGGACGGTAAAACCGAAATCCAGCAGCAGGTTAAGATGCTGATTACCGAGGAATTGGCGGAATACGACATCGGTCTGGTACTGTCCGACATCAAGATTCAGGACAGTGAACCGCCCACCTTGTCTGTTATTGAAGCATTCAAGAACGTGGAGACCGCCAAGCAGAGCGCGGAGACCGCCATCAATCAGGCGAAGGCCTATCAGAACTCCGAATTGCCGAAGGCAAAGGCCACGGCGGATCAACTGATCCAGAACGCGGAATTCCTGAAGCAGAACCGCATCAACGATGCGACAAAGCAGGTGGCCATGTTCAAGGCGATGTACGAGCAGTACGCGCAGAATCCCGAGATCACCAAAGTACGGATGTATTACGAGGCACTGACTGAGGCTTTGCCCGGGGTGAAACTGTACATCAACACCGCCGGGGACGGCGGGGCCGAGATGCTTCTGCCCCTGGAAAGTTTTGTGAATGAAGGAGGTACAAAGTGATGAAAAAGAGTGTATTTATCATTCTGGCTGTCGTTGTACTTCTGGCTGCCTTGGCATTCAGTTCCGCCTATGTGGTAGCGGAAAACGAGCATGCCTGCGTCATGCGATTCAACAAAATCGAGACGGTCAAGAGCGAGGCGGGGCTGTACTTCAAGATCCCCTTCGTGGATCAGATCATGCGCTTCCCCAACACCGTTCTTCTGTATGACATTCCCGAATCCGAAGCACTGACCGCCGACAAGAAAAACATGACGGTGGACAGTTACATCACATGGAAGATCAGCGATCCCCGCACCTTCTACCAGACCATCGGATCCATCCCCGAGGCGGAGATTCGTCTGGATGCACTTACCTACACCGCACTGAAGAATCTGATGGGTACGCTCCAGCAGAGCGACATCATCAACGAGGAGGACGCCTCGGAGCGCAACGATATCTACTCCGGTATCACAGCGAATGTATCCGAGGTGGCGAAAAACTACGGCATCACTGTACTGGACGTGAAGGTGAAGCGTCTGGATCTGCCCTCCGACAACGAGCAGGCGGTATACGCCCGCATGATCTCCGATCGGAACCAGATCGCGGAGAAATACACAGCGGACGGCGAGTACGAAGCATCCATCATCCGCAACGATGTGGATAAGCAGGTGAACATCATCATCTCCAACGCGGAAGCACAGGCTGCAAAATTGGAAGCCGAAGGCGAAGCGGAATACATGCGGATGCTGGCGGAAGCCTACGATTCCGAGGACAAGAAGGATTTCTACGAATTTACCCTGGGCCTCGACGCGCTGAAGGCATCTCTGAACACTGACAAGAACACCAAGACGGTGATCATCGACGGCTCCTCCCTTTTGGGACAGCTGCTGATCGGGCCAAAGGAATAACGTATTTCCATAAAATCACAGCAGATCAAACGATCTGCGGTGATTTTCTTATTCTTCGTAAGTAAAACTTTCCCACGGGATGCACACTGCTTTTTTCTCCGACAGGATCTGATCGATATGGAGAAGCAGGGGGAAATCCTCCGCCGCCAACTCACCCTTCTCTATGGCAATCTTCACAGCCCGCGCCACACGCTCTGCCACCACCAGGGATTCCAGCGTGACGCCCTGCAACTCCGCTTTGGCTTCGTCAATATTCATCCCCTTGCCCAGAAGGATACCCACAAGACGCGTCCGTCCGCCGTACACGGTCACATACAAATCGCCCACGCCAACACAGAGGTTGTTCAGGGACATCGCATTCTGGTACTCCAGTAAACGGTACATTTCTTTGGCTGCCTGGCCGAACACGGCGGCCTGGGAATTGAAGTGCAATGTATCATTGCCAAGGTGCTTCTGATTGAGGCCGATGGTAAGGGCGATGCCGAGGGCGTAGCCGTTTTTGAGAGCAACGGCGCTTTCGATGCCTGTCACATCGGTACTCAGGCTGATATGATAGTAATCGGTCTGCATGGCTTTCTTAAGTTTCTGCAGCACCGATAGATCCCCGCCGCAGAATGTGACTTCCGTCTGGTCATGGGACACCAGCTCGTAACTGGTGCAGGGGCCGCCGATGGCATTGAGAGGGATTGTTTTCCCCAGCTCATCCAGTTTTTTCTGCCACAGATCGGGATAGGTGAGGAGTTTGCCGTCCCCGGTATCCATCAGTCCCTTGGTCACCGTGAGAACGGGCGTGCCGTCGGGGATGAGGGGAAGCACTTGATCTGCAAACCAATCCACGCCAAAACTGCTGACGCCGCCGATGACAAAATCCGCACCGGCAAGAGCGGTCTTGATCTCCTCAATTTGGTGATAAGAAATCCCCTCGGGAAATGCGGCATCGAACTTGGGGTGCTTCCCTGTGGCCCGGCAGGCATCGATGATATCCCGGTCCAGATGGGTGCCGACCAGCCGCACCTCATTGCCGTTTTCTCTTGCCGGGAAAGCAAGGGCGGAACCCATCATGCCCGCACCTACGATTGTGATTACTGCCATTTTTCAGTCCTCCTGAATAACAAACCATACGCCATCATTATACAACTCGCCGCCGCAGAATGCAAGTCTGCGGACAATTTTTCACCAAAACAGGGCTGTCGATTACAAGACAGCCCTGAAATTCATTCAGAAGATATCCGCTTTTCTTTGTGTTCCTGCAGTAAATACACAGCCAGAACGATCACCATAATCAAAGGGAAGACAGTGGCCGCCAGCATGCCGTATTTCATGGCGATCTGCTCCGCATCGCCCACGATGCCCGCTATCGGAAGAACATGAGCGGTCTTGGCCCAATCGGTAACGATGCCGCTGAACCACGGGCCAACGGAACAGCCCAGATCCCCCGCCAAGGCAAGGACAGCAAACATGGGGGCGCCAGCCATGGGATACTTCCCGGAGGACAGGCTGAGAACGCCGGGCCACATCAGCGACACGCCCAATCCACAGACAGCACATCCGATGAGGGAAAAAATGGGGAGTCCGCCGAACACGGACAAAAGATAACAGATCAATGTAAGCGCAGAACAGCCAAACAGCGCGGGGGCGATGCGGATTTTCCGGCCCCACAGGCCATATCCCACGCGGCCCAGTCCCATCAGCACCCCAAAGAAGCAGGGACCCAGCAGATCCCCGACGACCTTGGACACGCCGATGGCCTTTTCCGCGAAGAGAGAAGCCCACTGGGACATGGTCATTTCCGCGGCACCGCCGCAGATCATCAACAGTATGAACACATAGAACACCGGCTTTCGGAACAGATCCGACAGGCGGTTTCCGGTTTTCTCAGCGGCGATCATATCCGGAACAGGAACCAGGCAGAACAGCACCACATTGGCCGCAGGAATCAGCGCCCACAAGCAGGGGAGCCATGCCCAATATCCGCCGCCGAAAACACGAAGCAGCAGTGTGGTCACCAGCACTACCAGACACTGTCCCCAGGAATAGAAGGAATGAAGTAAGCTCATGGAGGATGCCTTGGCATCCCCGGGAAGCGCATCCACCAGGGGACTGACGATGACCTCCGTCATACCGCCGCCCATGGAATAGAAGAATACGGCCGTAAGAATGCCCAGATACGGATCGGCAAACAAAGGCGGCAGCACGCCCAACAGAACCAGTCCAACGGACGCCAGCACATGGGCCGCGATGGCGGCCACCCGATATCCGATCCGTTCCAGAAGACGGATGGACACGAAATCCACCATCAGCTGGATGACGAACGTGATCAGCACCAGCTGCCCCAGCAAGGAATAGCTGACCGCATACCGATCCTGAAAAATGATAAAGAACAACGGCGCGAGATTGATAGTGATCGCCTGTGTGATATAACTGATATAGCAGGCAATGCGTGTATGGGTATAACTGAGACGCATAGAATACCTCGGATAGTTCGATTGTGTTTTTGATTCATGCACCGTGCATAGAAATAGCCGGGATTTTATAGCAAAATCCCGGCAAATGACAGGCGATTACTGGAACTCCGCCAGAGTACTGTAGTACACGATATCCACATTCGTGTAGTATGCATTGATGATATGCTCGTAGTCGTATCCGAGATCGGCCAGATCCTTCGCACCGTACTGGCTCATACCGGCGCCGTGTCCCCAGCCCTTGCCCACGAAGATGAAATTCTGGGGGTTGGATGCGGTGGCAATCTTGGTTTCCGTGGTCACAGCGTACTCCTTGATGGTACGGGGGAGCTGCATAGCTCCGCCGGGGATGGAGGGTGTCACCACCACCGTGCCGGATCCGGCAGGAATCATCTGCACGATGCCGCCGGCGGTCTGGACGTGGATGGGAGCACCGTCGCTCATCACCGTACCTGTCGCCGTCAGAATCGGGACATCCTTTGTGCTCTGCTGCACGGCTGACTCGGCTGTCAGAATAAACAGGGTACTTTCTTCAGCGGACGTGGTTGTTTGGCTGAAACCCGATCCGCCGGACACGGGGGGGCGGACCTGCTTTTCCACCGCGTTGTCAATCACGGTTTCGCCAACCACAGATACGGTATCCACAGTATATGCAACACTGCCCTGTCCGACCACAAAATTCGCGCTTTTCAGATAGGCACTCAACTGGCCGCGCACCCGGTCCGTATTGGTGAACTCCACCGACGCACCGTTGGATGCGTGGATGCGGAGTTTTTTTACATAGGTGGATCCGGGGGCGTATTCTACCACCTCGATGGCCGTAATGTATCCGCCCAGCTCGGTGTATCCTTTCTGATCCCGCAGATAGGTCAGCAATTCGGTAGGAGAAACCTCCACAGTCCAGAAACCATTGGAATGCTTGGCATAATTTTCCCATGGAGTGGCATGAGCCACGAGATACGGATAGGAGGCACCGCCCCACACATCTCCTATACTGGCGGTGTATCCGCCGCAGCTGGAGGAGTAATACGTACTGGCCACTTTTCCCTCATAGGCGATAATCAAGCCGTGGGTGCTTTCCACCGCGTCAATCACGTTCTGATTGACCCGGCCGGCACCACGGTACACCTGACAATGGGATCCGTTGCAGAGATCAAAATGATAGGACGTATTATGTCGTCCGAGGATATGGGCCGCATAGGAGCGTGCCGCAATGGCGAAGGCCTTCTGCGTTTCCATGGGCCAGACGTTACTGATCTCATAGGGCAAAACGCCCTCCACATACTGGTCCAACGTCAAGACGTTGGTAACGGCCACGCCGTCCACCCCTTCCCCGCGGTAGCGTGTATAAGCAAACACGCCGTCGTACACGTTGCTCGCAGGCGTTTTGATGTAATTCACCTGGCCGTCATGGATGGCTTTCAATCCCAGGGACGTTCCGTCCGCACTGTCATACTCAAACAGAATCCGATCCGTATCCGGATCCACCACAGACACACCGGTCGCCGAGGGGCCGACAATCTGTACATTCATGCCATTCAGAAGTCCGGACACCGGTGCGGCGTACATCTCTGCTTCTTCCTGAGATGAAAAGGCGCCCACACGCACACGGATGCAGCCGTTATTGTATGCCGGAAATGCGTACAGCACACTTCCCGCACCGAATGCGGCATTCAGCGCATCGGCTGTAGTCACAACCGACTGCATATCCGATAAAGCATAGTCAGGCGTAAATTCGATATGGTATCCGCCGATCACCGCGGCAGCAGAATAATTGGTGATGCTGTAGGTGCTGTCCTTTTTGGAGAGATTGGCATCCGCCGTCACAGACACCTTCTTTGTCGGAATCGTCCAGAACGGATGATACTGATACGTACCATCCGTTAAGGGCTGAACACCGATCTCATAGCCGGCAGGCGTGGTAGTTTCAAAGCCCACGGTAACGCCGTCGCCGTACATCAGACCTACACGAAGGGTGATATCGTCCTTCGCCGGATCCGCGGCGGAGGCGGCCACGACCAGCATATATATCAGCGTATACAGTGATCCCACCACCATCAGAGCGGCAAGGACAAGACACACGATGCGCACGGCGCGTTTGCGCCGTTCTTCATAAGAGGATTTTTTACGGTTCATCGATGGTATATTCTCCCCGTATCATGATATATGCCTCCGGCGAGGTCACAAGAATACCGCGTCCGTCGCCGCGGGCGATCAGAATCATATGATCTGCCGGGATGGCCTGTCCGTCAGCGATCTCCCGTCCGTCCGTATAGTCGGACAAATTGCCCTGCGCTGTTTCGGGCACCACGGCCACGGCCTGCCCGGCACGCAGCATAATATCGCAGGCGGCGGAGGCATTCACCACCGTGCCCTGCATCACATGCAGAACGGTATACTGCTCCATCATGGCATTTTCCGTATCGGAAGGAGTTTCCGTATTGCGCAAAGCTTCCAATTCCGCCTCCAGAGCGGCAATCTTCTGCTGCATGGTCTGGATCTGCGGATCCACCATAGTCTGTATGTACTGTTTCAAATAACTGAGCGAGATGACCGGATCACTGTTTCCGTCATACGCGTGCACAGCCACAGCCGTCACACTGACTGCCATCGCAAATGCAGCACATACCAGGATGGTTTTTACTCGTTTTGTTAATTTCATATTCTCACCGTAAAAGACACCGCACGGAGCATTTCACTACCGTGCGGTCAAAATTACTCATTAAATATTATACATACATTGGCGAAAAAATCAAGCATTTGCCGTATCATTCTTTGAATATTTACAAAAATCACTGCAAAGTCAGCTGTTTTTTACCGAAATCCGCCGCGGAAAGAGCCACGCCGGTTGCGGGAATCTTGATTTTCTTGCATTTGGATGCGCCGTCGATCTGGCTGATCGCCTCGCCGTGGAATACCTCTTTGAGTTTCTGTCCCGCCTTCAAGGTGAACAGTGTCACGCCGCCCGCAGTACGGGTTGCCTTCTGCGGAATCAGGGTGGAGCGGATGAGAATCGCCCGTCCTGCATCGGACAGAAGGAGCAGATCCACGGCATCGGACTCATACACCGCCGCCACAATGGGAGAGGCACTGCTGAACGCGCCGGTCAGTTTTTTGCGGTTGGTCTTTGTCTCATAGGCACTGAGGGGCACGCGGATTCCCTTTCCGTTCTCAAAGAGGAAGACGATGTTATGTTTGGGATTGTATTCCGTCAACGCTTTCAGCATGATGGGATATTCCCCGTCCTCAAAGTTCAGGGATGCGGGGAGATACTCGCCCAGAGCCGACGCCTTGGTGGTATCGAAATCATCCAGTTTGGCCTTGTATGCCTGGGCGTGGTTGGTGAAGATCAGAAGTTCTGCCCGGTTCTCCGTATCCTCACTGCACAAAATTACGTCGCCCTCTTTCAGGCGCTGCTCATCACTGCCGCGCAGGGATTGGTGGGTGATCTTCTTGAAATATCCATCCCGGGTGAGAACCACGCGCACGGGATAGTTCTCCACCACCGGCTCCGTGGGTACGTCGGCGATATCGTCGGCGTACACGAGCTGTGTCTTGCGGGGCTTGCCGTATTTCTTTTTGATTTCGGTAAGCTGGGCGGCGATCATAGCCTTCTGTTTCAGTTCATCGCCGATGATCTCCTCCAGCCGGGCAATCTCCTGTTGAAGAGATTCGATCTCTTTGATGCGCTCGATAATATACTCGCGATTCAAATGGCGCAGTTTGATCTCAGCGATGTATTCCGCCTGGATTTCATCGATGTGGAAACCGCTCATCAGATTGGGCACCACATCGGATTCCTTCTCCGTTTCGCGGACGATGCGGATGGCTTTGTCGATGTCCAGAAGGATCTTGCCGAGGCCGCGGAGAAGATGGAGTTTATCCTTTTTCTTACCAAGCTCGAAACTCAATTCCCGCACCAGGCAAGTACGCCGGAAGCGGATCCACTCCGTCAGAATCTCGATGACGCCCATCTGGCGGGGAGCCCCGTCGATCAGCACATTGAAATTGCAGGAGAAGGTATCCTCCAGGGGAGTCAGTTTGAACAGGCGGGCCATGAGGGCATCGGGATCGGTGCCGCGGCGAATATCCAGCGTCAGTTTGAAACCGTTCAGATCGATTTCGTCACGGTAGTCGGTGATTTCCTTGACCTTGCCGTCCCGCACCAGATCGCCCACGGATTTCAGAATGGCCTCAATGGAGGTGGAATAGGGGATCTGGACGATATCGATGCAGCTGTTCTGTTTATCGTACTCATAGCGGGCGCGCAGGCGCACACTTCCCCGTCCCGTTTGATAGATTTCCCGCATCTGATCCCGATCGTAGATGAGCTGTGCGCCGCCGGAAAAATCAGGAGCTTTGATGAGATCCAGGATTTTTTCGATACTCGTTTTGGGATTTTTGAGGAGAGCGATGGTGCCGTCGCAGATCTCCGCCAGATTGAAGGAGCAGATCTGGGAGGCCATACCTACCGCGATACCCATATTGGGGGACACGAGAATATTGGGGAACGTGGTGGGAAGCAAAGTGGGCTCCACCATGGTATTATCGTAGTTGGGGACCATTTCCACCGCATTTTTCTCAATGCCGGCGAACAATTCCGCACAGAACGGATCCAGCTTCACCTCCGTATAACGGGGAGCGGAAAAGGCCATATCCCGGCTGTACTGCTTACCGAAACTACCCTTGGAATCCACAAAGGGATGGAGCAGCGCCTCGTTGGCGCGGGTCAGGCGGACCAGGGTTTCGTAGATGGCCATATCGCCATGGGGATGGACGTGCATAGTCTGTCCCACAACGTTTGCGCTCTTGGTGCGGGCACCGTGCATCAATCCCATTTTATACATGGTGTACAGGATTTTGCGGTGCGCCGGTTTGAAGCCGTCGATTTCCGGAATCGCGCGGGACACGATCACACTCATAACGTACGGCATGTAGTTCTTCTCTATGGTATCGGTGATGAGCTGATCCTGTACCGGAGCGATGACCTCCGGTGTGGGCTGGGCCTTGACTTTTTTCCTTGCCATAGTATATCGTCCTCTTCCAGATTATTTGATGTGAACGATCCGCCCGCCAGCGGCACGGATCAGTCGGTTGTACAAGGCCAGATAGCCGCCTTCCGGTGGCGGAAGCTGTATGTACACGCGGGTATATTCCAAATCGTCTGCCTCGCGAAGAAGGGAGAATAATGCGCGGGAGGCTTCCTCGGCATTTGCCGTTTTTCCGCAGGATAGGCGATTGCAGAAATCGAAGCGATCCGCCGCCGTATCCGCTGCCGCCACCGCTTCCGCATCGGTGATGTGAGCACGGACGTAGTCCGCAAACTGTGTATCATCTCCATCCACCAGCACCACATCCGCATTGGGAGAATAGTGTTTGTATTTCATCCCGGGGGAGAGGGGCTTGTCCCCGGCCAGGGCGGGGTCGATGACCGCTTTGGCGACGGATACACTGCCCGCCACTTCCGCCAGCATAAATTCCGTAACCGCGCCGGGACGCAAGATCTCGCATCCGTCCTCCGTCAAACGGATCACCGTGGATTCCAGACCGATCTCGCAGGGGCCGCCGTCCAGGATCATCTCGATCCGTCCGTCCATATCCCGCAGAACGTGTTCTGCCGTGGTGGGAGACGGAGAGCCGGAGCGGTTGGCCGAGGGAGCGGCAATCGGCACGCCGGACCGCCGTATCAATTCGTGGGCAACCGGATGGGCCGGACAGCGGACAGCCACCGTATCCAGGCCGCCGGTCACGCCGGCAGGCACTGTGGATTTTTTGGGAAGGATCACGGTAAGCGGGCCGGGCATAAACCGTTTGGCAAGTGCATAAAACAGATCGGATGTATAGGCGATCTCCTCCGCCTCCTCGGGATATGCCACGTGGACGATCAGCGGATTATCCGAGGGACGTCCCTTCGCTGCATAGACCTTCTCCGCCGCACGCTCATCGAGCGCGGATGCGGCCAGACCGTACACCGTTTCCGTAGGCATACCCACCAGTCCGCCTTCCCGGATGATGGCGGCAGCACGGCTCATCGCTCCGTCGTCCGACAGAGGATCGGTACCCATTCTATAAAATTCCGTTATCAAACTCATGCTTCTGTATCGCTTTCTTTCAGCTTTTCTTCCATATCCGCGGTAGTAAGGGCATCGATCAGAACATCCAGATTTCCGTTCATAACCGCGTCCAGTGTGTACACGGTCAATCCAATCCGGTGATCGGTCACCCTTCCCTCGCGGAAATTATAAGTGCGGATCTTACCGCTTCGGTCGCCGCTGCCCACCTGGGCTTTTCGCTCGGAGGCGATCTGATCGTCCCGGCTTCGCTGCTGCTCCTCGTACAGGCGGGCGCGGAGCAAACGCAGGGCCTTTTCTTTATTGCGCAGCTGACTGCGCTCGTCCTGACACTCGATCACGATGCCGGACGGCTTATGGATCAGTCGGATCGCCGACAGGGTTTTATTGATATGCTGGCCGCCGGCGCCGGAGCTTTTCATGGCTTCGATCTGCAGATCCGCCGGATTGATCTCCACCTGCACATCCTCCACCTCGGGCAATACGGCCACGGTGGCCGCCGAGGTTTGCAGACGTCCCGAGGATTCGGTGACGGGGACTCTCTGCACCCGATGGCCGCCGCTCTCAAATTTGAGGCGGGAATAGGCCCCGTTTCCGCTGACCAGAAACGTGATTTTTTTGTATCCGCCCAGTTCCGTTTCGTTGATCTCGGCGATCTCGCACCGGAAGCCATGGGCTTCCGCATACATGATGTACATACGGTACAGATCGGCGGCGAACAAGGCCGCCTCTTCCCCGCCCGCACCGGCACGGATTTCCATTACCACGTTTTTGTCGTCGTTGGGATCTTTGGGGATCAGCATCTTCTGCAGTTCTTTTTCGGCAGCCGCCAGATCATCCCGCAGCGCGTAGTACTCCTCCTGCGCCATCTCCCGCAGATCGGGATCGGTCTCCGAGTGCATCATCTCCTCGGCGTCCGCCATCTGCTGTTCCATGGCCGCCACGCGGCGGATCACGTCCGTCACGGGTCCCAGGGAGTTGTACTCCTTCATCATGGCGCTGTACTTCGCCGCATCCGATAGGATTTCGGGTAAGGCAAGAGAATGCTCCAGAAACTCATACCGGTCCAGGATCTGCCGTGTTTTTTCCGTCATTGTCATGCCTCCTTCGAAATAGTATCGGTTGTGAAAGATAAAACCGGACGTGCCCTCCCGGCATCGGCCGGGAGGGTGTCCGTTGCAGGGTTATTTACAGAATGCGGAGAATGCTTTGTGAGCGGAGTATACGTCTGCCTTAGAAACCACCTCGAAAGGAGCGTGCATGGACAAAACGGGCACGCCGATATCCACGGTATCGATGTTCTCGTTGGCGATATATTTAGCCACAGTTCCGCCGCCGCCCTGGTCTACGCGGCCCAATTCAGCGGTCTGCCACAGCACGTTGTCGCGATCAAACATAGCGCGGATCTTGCCGACGAACTCAGCGCCCGCATCATTGGTGGAGCCCTTACCGCCGGAGCCGGTATACTTCGCCATGGCTACGCCGCAGGAAAGGAGAGAGGAGTTTCTCTTCTCGTATACTTCGGGATACAGAGGATCGAAG
>JAZQFQ010000014.1:0-3093 GCA_045539595.1 Eubacteriales bacterium
TATTTTAGAGCTGTTCGATCAGGATAATACCGTTATGGTAATCGAACCGGCATATCCCGAATATGTGGATACCAATATCCTTGCGGGAAGAAAGATTATTCACTTGGCATCCGGCGAAGAAAACGGCTTTTTGCCCGAACCGAGCGAAGAAGCAGAAGCGGATATCCTCTATATATGTTCACCGAATAATCCTACCGGTGCTGTGTTTAACCGTAATCAGTTGCAGGCCTGGGTGGACTTTGCCAATGAGATCGGTGCCATTATCCTGTTTGATGCTGCGTATGAAATATTTATTGAGGAGGAGAACATTCCGCACAGCATCTATGAGCTGGATGGTGCTGACGAGTGCGCTATCGAAATTTGCTCGCTTTCCAAAACAGCAGGCTTTACTGGTACACGTCTCGGTTATACCGTTGTTCCTCGTAATCTTGTGCGCGGCGGTATGAACCTGAATGAGATGTGGTCGCGTAACCGTGAAACTCGAACAAACGGCGTTTCCTACATCCTTCAAAAAGGTGCTTTGGCGGTATTTACGCCGGAGGGACAGCAGCAGATCCACGATAATCTTCGTGTATATAAAGAAAACGCCTCCTATTTTATGGAAGCGCTGAATGCCGCCGGTATTTGGTACACAGGCGGCAAAAACTCACCATATATCTGGATGAAATGCCCTGACGGTATGAGCGGTTGGGAGTTCTTTGATTATCTGCTCAAAGAAATTCAAGTCGTAGGTATTCCGGGTGACGGTTTTGGAGAATGCGGAAAAGGCTATTTCCGTTTCTCTACGTTCGGAAAACCCGAAGAAACCAAGGAAGCGGCAAACAGACTCTGCAAGCTGCTTACAAAGGAGTAATTGTATGAAGGTTTCTTGTCTGCAAATGAATATGAAGCTCGGTTGTCCGGAGGAGAACTTTGCACACGCAGAACAGTTAATTTGCAATGCGATGAAGGACAACGCCGACGTATTGGTATTGCCGGAAACGTGGAACACCGGATTTTTTCCGAAGGAAAACCTTGCCGAGTTATCCTGTAAAGACGGAGATGAGGTAAAGTCCTGTATCGGCGGACTGGCAAAGAAATATAAAGTAAATATTGTTGCTGGTTCAGTCTCTAATGGACGGGGCGGAAAGGTATATAATACTGCATTTGTTTTCGACAGGGCAGGTTCGTGTATTGCCGAATATGATAAGATGCATCTGTTTACGCCCATGGGAGAAGATGATTACTATACTTGTGGCGACCACCTATGTCGCTTTACTCTCGACGGTGTAAAGTGCGGTATTATCATTTGTTACGATGTGAGATTTCCCGAACTGACCCGTAGTCTTGCTTTGCAAGGATTAGATATGCTCTTCGTTGTATCACAGTGGCCGAAGGAACGCATCTTCCATTTGCAAACACTCACTGTTGCCAGAGCAATAGAAAATCAAATGTTTGTTGTTTGCTGTAACTCCTGTGGAACAGCCGGTAAAACCGTATATGGCGGCCATTCAGCCATCATAGAACCATTTGGAAAAACACTTGTACTTGCCGGAGAAAATGAAGAAATATTAACTGCTGAATGCGATCTGCAGATACTTAACGAAATTCGCAACAGCATCCCTGTGTTCCGTGACAGACGTTCGGAACTTTATAAAATTAAAGAATGAAAGTGGTTTGAATATGAGTAAACAAATGTCGGAATCATTTCCTGTAGGTGTGCTCTTGGCAATATCCGGTGGACTTATGGATGCATATTCATATCTTTATAGGGGACATGTTTTTGCAAATGCGCAGACGGGGAATGTTCTGATGTTCAGTATTCATTTGTCAAAGGGAGAATGGATGTCATCATTACGTTATGCACTTCCTATAATAGCATTTTTAAGTGGAGTTGCTTTGTCAACATGCATTTGTCATTTTTGCAAACAGCGTGAGTTGTTACATTGGCGACAAATCTGCGTTTTATTTGAGGCTGTGATTTTTTTAATAGTTGCTGTTTTATCGCAGGAGATGAACTTACCCGCAAATTGCCTTATTTCTTTGGCTTGTGGCATTCAAGTAGAGACATTTAGAAGGGTTGAGAATGAAAATGTTGCAACAACCATGTGTATAGGAAATATGCGCTCGGCAATGCACAGCGCGATAATGTATGGTCTCGTAAATAATCATGAGTATAAGCACAGTACATTTATTTCTTTCTCTATTGTATTGTCATTTGCGTTCGGTGCGATTATGGGCAGTATTTTGATTAGATATTTTGGTGCATTTTCCATTAGCTTCGGTTCCGCTATAATGCTGGTATGTTTTTTCTTAATGTTTGTTACACCTTCAGATAAAAGAAACAATCACATTAACAATATGCACAATTAACCGATTGGTGAACTGTACCGTAACAAAGGAGGCTTTTTAATGAGAAATTATAAGATTGAATTTGAAAACAGAGTTGCTTTTATAAAATCTGTTCTCTGTGAGAGCGGAGCAAAAGGCATTGTTTATGGCAACAGTGGGGGCAAGGATTCCGCTTTGGTCGGTATTCTCTGCAAAGCGGCTTGCGATAACACAGTGGGTATTATTTTGCCGTGTACCTCAAGGAGAAACTACGATGAAGATACAGCCGATGCCAAAGAGGTTGCTGCAAGATATAATATCGAAATCCGTACCGTTGATTTGACACCTGTAAAAGAAGCCGAACTAAAAGCCCTTGACGGCGTTGCTACCTTAAATGCGGCGGCACTTTCCAATATAGCACCGAGACTTCGTATGCTCACTTTGTATGCGGTTGCTGCAGCGGAAAACCGACTGGTTGCCGGTACGGGCAATAGAAGTGAAGCTTATGTAGGTTACTTTACCAAGTGGGGCGACGGTGCTCACGATTTTAATCCCATTGCAGATCTCACCGTTACCGAGATATATGAATTTTTGCATTATCTTGATGCACCGAAGTGTGTAATTGAAAAGGCACCGTCCGCAGCCCTTTTTGATAGAAAAACGCATAAAAATATGCCGTTTTGACGATTTAAAATCTGCTATCATAATAGCATGTTTTACCCTAAAACACATTTTTTCAAGTTTTTTGATGTTGCTTTTACACATTTTTTCAAGATTTCATAT
>JAZQFQ010000015.1:0-8433 GCA_045539595.1 Eubacteriales bacterium
GAGGCTGAGATGCCCGCCCGTCTGGAGGAGCAGCATCACGCCAAGGAAGAGGGCATCGAGTTCAAGACCCTGTGCAATCCCACCGAGATTATCGGTGACGAGAACGGTCGTGTGTGCGGCATGAAGTGTGTCCGCATGGAGCTGGGCGAGCCTGATGCTTCCGGCCGCCGCCGTCCCATCGAAGTCCCGGGCTCTGAGTTCGTGCTGGACGTGGACACTGTGATCATGAGCCTGGGCACCAGCCCCAACCCCCTGATCCGCTCAACCACCCCGGGTCTGGAGACCAACCGGAAGGGCTGCCTGATCGTGGACGAGAACGAGATGACCACCCGTGAGGGCGTGTTCGCCGGCGGCGATGCCGTCACCGGTGCCGCCACCGTCATCCTGGCCATGGGCGCCGGCAAGAAGGGTGCTGCGGCCATCGATAAGTTCCTGAAAAAGTAAGATCTTGTGATACGAAATACCGCCTGCCGAGTTTCGGCAGGCGGTTCGTCATTCAATTCGCTCCGTGGACCAGGCTCAGGATCGCCTCTGCCAGGATCGGCACGGCCCGCATGGCTTCTTCGTGGGTGTTGCCGGCGGAGCCGATCTCGGCGATCAGGGCACCGGGGCTCAGATCCTGGTTGAATCGGGAGCCACGCAGGTTGGTGGCCCGCTCCACGCCGGGACAGGCACGGTGGATCGCCACCTGGAGCTTCTCCGCCAGTGCCAGATTGGTCTGCCAGTCAGGATGGGTCAGGCCGGTGGCGTTGGTGCCCACCACCATCATCACCTGGGCGGCAGGCTCTCCATCGATGGTGGCGGAGGTGGCCCACTGGGTGCCGTCCTGATATTCCGCCGCATCCCGGTGGATGTCCAGCACCAGCTGGATCGAGGGATACTTCTTCAGGTATTCCTGCACCGCCACCCGGGAATTATCGTAGGAATCGTTGTAGTCGTTGAGGTCATGGAGCGTCCGGTCGTGGATCACCGAGATCCCCGCATCGGTCAGGAGCCGTGTCAGCTCGTCACCGATGGAGAGCATATTGTAGCGCTCGTCCTTGGTGCGGAACTCTCCGCCGAACTCTTCGTACTGGCTATCCTGGGTGGGCATATATGCCTCGGTGCCGTGGGTGTGGAGGATCAGCACGGTGGGGGCGGTCCCGGTCAGATCCCAGCTCAGCTTCTGGGTCAGAAGGGCCGTCAGATCCGGGCGCAGCTTGCAGCCATAGTTCATGGTCACATACTGCACGTCCTCTTCCGTGAAGATCGGCTTTTCCACAGGGATCGTGGGCACGTCCGGCTCCTCAGGCTCTGTGGTCTCAGGAGGCAGAGTGGAATGGGTGGTAGGCGTGGTGGTCTCGGTGGGCTGAGGCTCCGGATCCCGCCCTGTCTCGGTAGAGACCAAAAACGAGACCAATCGTGGGTAGGAGAAGATGGAGTCCCCATCCCCCAGTACCGCGCAGAGGATGATCCGCAACAGCACCGCGAACGCGATCGCCAATGCGCCCACCCGTTTGACTTGGGCTTTATCCTTCATAGTCATTCTCCTGTGATGGCTTCCACTTGGGCCTGTCCCGGAGGGTCAGGCGAAGCCGTTGAAAAAATTCCTTCAATAGCGCGGCACATTCTGCTTCCCGCACGCCCCGGACTACCTGTGGATGGTGGTTGAACCCCATGGAGAACAGATCGCACACCGAGCCGCAGGATCCGGCCTTGGCATCTGCCGCGCCAAAGACCACCTTGGGTATCCGGGCGTTGACGATGGCCCCGGCGCACATGGGGCAGGGCTCCAGCGTCACATACAAGGTACATCCGGTCAGACGCCATCCCCCCAGAGCGCGGCAGGCCTGATCGATGGCCTCCATCTCCGCGTGGGCCAGAGCGTTTTTGATTTCCTCCCGGCGGTTGCGGCCCTCACCCACGATTTCGCCCCCCCGCACGATCACGCATCCCACGGGGACCTCGCCCTCCCGGGCCGCTTCCTCCGCCAGCGCCAGAGCGCGGGCCATGTATTTTGTATCTTCAGGCAAGGAAGGCGTCCTCCCGGGATTTTTTCAGCCGGGTGCGGAACTCCGTGGGAGAGAATCCCGTCTCGGCGGAGAATACCTTGGTGAAATATCCCTGATCGGCAAAGCCGCAGCTCACGGATACCTCTCTTATGGAGTCCTCCGTCTCCGCCAGCAGATGCCGGGCGCGGGCGATGCGCACGTCCGTCAGATATTTATTGATGGTGGTGTTGTACACCCCGCGGAAGGAGTTCATCAAGGTGGATTTGCTGCAGCGGAACGTCTCGCACAGATCGTCCAGAGAGATCCGCTCCGCGTAGTGGCTGTGGATGTATTTTTTGATCATGTGGGCCAGGTCCCGCACGGGCAGATCCAGCCGCCCGGACAACGTGATGTACTCGGCGCAGATGTTCATGATGTTCACAAAAGAGCGAAACCGCTCCGAGGAAATCGTCAGAAGCTGGTCAATGGCCGCGCGCAGCTCCTCCCCGGTAAAGTGACCGTCCTCCGCGTAGGGGATGGCGCGGCGGAAAACATTCTCTTTTTCTCCCGGTGCGCTGTCCGCCATCTGCCCGATCATGAGATACCCCGTCAGAACGCCGGAGTGGTACAGAGGCGCCACCGCCTCGTGAAGTCCCTGAGGACAGCGGTAAACGTAGGGCTCCTCGCTTTTCCGCACGGTGCTGAGTGCCTCCGTGTCGCACCGCACACAGCTCAGATAGGCCGTGGGGCTGGTGTGGATCAGGCGGCAGAAAGGGGATCCCTCGCTGGGATAGGCGGCGATCTCCGTGTATTCGGTGTCGTGGATGGAAACGCGGCAGCCGGAAACCTCATACAGTTCCCGCAGTACGGTTTCGATATCGATTTCTCTTTTCATGGATGTATCTCCTGTCCCCGTATGGGCATTTTACAAAAAAATACGATATATTACAAATATATGATACTATTTTTCATAGAAAAGTCAAGGGGAAACGGGTATAATTATGAAAAAGCGGAAAAAATCACAGCGAAAGTTATCCCAACCCCCTGTTTTTTCGGGGATCTTTGCGAAAATCGCATATTCCGGACGCTGCCCCCCCGCGCTTGCCGGGGTGCGATTTTTTCACATTTTCTGACAAACAAAGGAGACACCATCATGCGTATCTGTATGGATGCCGATTACGAAGGAATGAGCCGCCGCGCCGCCGCGGTTATGGCGAATCAGGTGCGGGAAAATCCCCGCTCCGTTCTGGGCCTTGCCACCGGATCCTCCCCCGTGGGGATGTATGCGGAATTGTCCCGGCTGTGCCGGGCCGGTCAGATCACCTTCCGGGACGTGACCACCGTCAATCTGGACGAGTATTACGGCCTTACCCCCGATCACGAAATGAGCTACCGCTATTTCATGGAGAAGAATTTCTTCTCCCTCATCGATATTCCCCGGGAAAATACCCACTTGCCCAACGGCGCCAGCCTCTCGCCGGCCCTGGAGTGCAGCCGGTACGACCGGCTGATCGAATCCCTGGGCGGCATCGATCTGCAGCTCCTCGGCATCGGCCACGACGGCCACATCGGATTCAATGAGCCCTCGGACCGCTTTGTCCCCGACACCAATTACGTGAAGCTGACGGAGGAAACCATCCGGGCCAACGCCCGCTTCTTCGCCTCGGAGGCGGACGTGCCCCGCTACGCCCTCACCATGGGCATCCGCGCCATTATGCAGGCGAAGAAAATTCTCATGGTGGTGAACGGCGAGGGCAAAGCGGACATCCTTTGCCGCGCTCTGTTTGGCCCCATCACCCCCGCGGTGCCCGCGTCCATTCTGCAGCTGCATCCCGATGTGACACTCTGCGCCGATGCCGCCGCTCTGTCCGTCATCGCCGAAAAGTATCCGGCAGCCATTGAAAAATAAAACAAAGCGGGAGAGAAAATCTCCCGCTTCTCTTTTCAGACGGCCGAAAATGTGGTACTATATAGAAAAAACATACCGGGAGAATCCTATGCGATCCAACAAATTCCCGTGGCGCATAAGCGCCCTGCTTCTTTCCTTTCTCTTGATCCTGGGCGGATTGTCCCTCACATCCTGCTCCGAAACCGTGGCCGATGTGCTGGACATCGCCATCGATCTCATGGAGGAGGAATCCTCCGCCCCCACGGCGGACGCCCCCGCCGCCCTCATCGATGAGGACGGGCAATATACGTCCAAAGAGGACGTGGCGTTGTATTTGTGGACGTACCACCGGCTGCCCGATAACTTTATGACCAAAGCCGAGGCCCGCAAACTGGGCTGGGAGAGCGGATCGCTGGAAAAATTCGCCCCCGGATGCGCCATCGGCGGCGACCGCTTCGGCAATTACGAAGGGCGGCTTCCCCGAGGGAAGACCTACATCGAGTGCGATATCGGCACCGTGGGCAAATCCTCCCGCGGAGCGTGCCGCATCGTCTATGCCACGGACTTTTCCGCCATCTACTACACGGCGGATCACTACGAGAACTTTGAGATTCTGTACGGAGGAGAGTCATGAAGAGTGTGTTTCTGCAGGGCGATGCCCTGACCCATGATGCCCTGGCCGAAGCCTTCGGCTTTCCCGCCTACTACGGGCGGAATCTGGATGCCCTGAACGATTGCCTGGGCGATATCGGCGAGGATACCGCCGTCATCGTAACGAATATGGGATCGGCGGACGAGACCGGCCGACGGATTCTCACCGTTCTTGCGGATTCCTGCCGGGAAAATCCCCACCTGTCTTTGTATCTGGCCGCCAAAATGGCCTGATGCCCCGGAATCAAGACTCCCACAGCCCTCGGCTGGGGGAGTTTTTTGTCCCCTCATTCCCGCACCCCGAATATCCGCTTGCCTACCGTCAGGTGGGGCGTCAATTCCGCCGCATCCGCCGTGCCCGCCCATGCCCAGTACAGCGATCCCCCCGTGGGATCCACCCCCATGGCGGCCAGACGCACCGCGTAGCGGGCGGATGCCAGATCTTCTTCTTTTACGGCGGGAGAGGTAAATCCCCCATCGGCCAGCACGCCGGTAACGGTGTCGGGATAATGGGGGTCCTCCAACCGATTGAGCATCACCGCCGCCACCGAAAGGCGGCACAAAAACGGCTCACCCGCGCTCTGGGCGGCGCAGTACCGGGCCAGCGCCAATTCCTCCGCCGCGTTGAGGGAGATTTGTTGCGGGAAATCCGCATGGACGGGAATCGCCGCGGCGGCCAGCAGCCAGATCCCCAGAAAAACAGCCGTGTATATCCGAATGGTACGCATATGCGTTCTCCTTTTGAGTTTTGTTAACTATCTTTCTCGTTTTTTGATGGATCAAAGGGGAGATAGTTTTGCAGAAGAATCAAAGGGGAGACCTCCCCCAAGGTCTCCCCTTTACATCCCCTCATGGGTTCAGGGGACACCCCCAAAACCCCCGGAACGACGTAAAGCTAAATGAAAAAACATCATAGACGCGATCGTTTTTTGAACGCACTCCTGCGGAGTGCGAGGGATAGCGGGGAATGGAGACAGCGGAAGATGAATTTTTTCATAAACAAACGCCCTCATTCCTATCCGTCAGTCGAAGGGGTGAGCATTACTCCTAACCTTTCTTCCTGATGCCGCGGATGCGACATTTTTTTACGTTGGATAGGAGAAACGGTTGAGTTTTAGGATAACGGAGCTGTACGGTGGATGTAGTTGACGGGACGTCGTGGGCGCCGTCCCCTACAATGATCGCTGATACTGCGCATCGGAGATGCGCATTCAAAAAACGATGGCGTTTTTGAATGACTATATCCTTCATGATACACTCCGTTCTGGGGGCCTCGGGGATCGCCCCGAGCCCATGGGGGTTACAAAAGGGGGATCTGCGGGGAGCGATCCCCCTTTTGATTATTTCTACGGAGTGGATTCCCCTTTGATCTTTCACAGCGATCCCCCCTTTGATCTTTCACAGCGATCCTCCCCCCTTTGATCATTTCTACGGAGTGGATTCCCCTTTGATCTTTCACAGCGATCCTCCCTTTGATCATTCCACCAACAACAATTCTTCCGCAAATCCGCGATTTCCTCTTTTCATTTTACACATCTTCTGGTATAATATACGATGATAAAGTATCGAAAGGCTGGAACATCATGGCGAGCGAACGCTTGAGTCACATACGAAATTTCTCCATCATTGCCCACATCGATCACGGCAAATCCACCCTGGCGGACCGTATTCTGGAATTTTCCAATACCGTGGAAAAACGGGATATGGAAGAACAGCTTCTGGATAACATGGATCTGGAAAGGGAGCGGGGTATTACCATCAAGGCCCGCGCCGTCCGCATCGAATACAAGGCTCCCGACGGAGAGGTGTACCATCTGAATTTGATCGACACCCCCGGTCACGTGGACTTCAATTACGAGGTATCCCGTTCCCTCAACGCCTGTGAGGGAGCGCTTTTGGTGGTGGATGCCACCCAGGGCATCCAGGCACAGACCCTGGCCAACGCCTATCTGGCGGTGGATGCCAATTTGGAAATCGTCCCCGTGATCAACAAGGTGGATCTGGCATCCGCCCAGCCCGATCGGGTCATTCATGAAATCGAGGATATCATCGGTATCCCCGCCGAGGGATGCCCCCAGGTGTCCGCCAAAACGGGGCTGAATATCCAGTCCGTCATGGACGCCATCATTCGGGACGTACCCCCGCCGCAGGGGGATGAGAACGCTCCTCTGCGCTGCCTGATCTTCGACTCCGTGTACAACAGTTATCTGGGCGTCGTGGTCTACGTCCGTGTGGTGGACGGCACCGTCCGTCCCGGCGATAAAATCCGCCTGATGAGCACCGGTGCCACCTTTGACGTGGTGGAAGTGGGGCATATGGATCCCTTCGGTCTGACGAAGGCGGACTGCCTGGCCGCCGGCGACGTAGGCTATATCACCGCCTCCATCAAGAATGTGTCCGACACCCGCGTGGGCGATACCATCACCTCCGCCGAGGGCGGCGTGGATGAGCCCCTGCCCGGCTTCAAGAGCGTGCTTCCCATGGTGTACGCCGGTATCTATCCTGCCGACGGCGCCCGCTACGGCGAGACCAAGGATGCCCTGGAGAAACTCCAACTGAACGACGCGGCGCTGATCTTCGAGCCGGAGACGTCGGCGGCGTTGGGCTTCGGCTTCCGCTGCGGATTCCTCGGTCTGCTCCATATGGAGATCATCGAGGAGCGGCTGGAGCGGGAATTCAATCTGGATCTGATCACCACCGCCCCCTCCGTTATCTATGAGGTCACCCTCCACGGCGGCGAGGTGGTGCGGGTGGATAACCCCTCCAACTATCCCGCGCCGGAGTTGATCGAATACGCCTCCGAGCCCATCGTGGCCGCCAATATCATCACCCCCACGGAATTTGTGGGCAACGTGATGGAATTGTGCCAGGATCGCCGCGGCACATTTATCGATATGAAATACATCGACGACGGCCGGGCGGAATTGCACTACAAGTTGCCGCTGAACGAGATCATCTACGATTTCTTTGACACCATGAAGAGCCGCACCAAGGGATACGCGTCGTTGGATTACGAATTGGAAGGCTATCAGCGAAGCGATCTGGTGAAATTGGACATCATGCTGAACGGCGAGGTGGTGGACGCGCTCACGTTCATCGTCCACCGGGAGAAGGCCTACGGCCGCGCCCGCAAGATCGCCGAGAAGCTGAAGGACAACATCCCCCGCCAGTTGTTTGAGATCCCGATCCAGGCCGCCATCGGCTCCAAGATCATCGCCCGCGAAACGGTGAAGGCCCTCCGTAAGGACGTGCTGGCCAAGTGCTACGGCGGCGATATCACGAGAAAGAAGAAACTGCTGGAGAAGCAGAAGGAAGGCAAGAAGAAGATGCGCCAGCTGGGCTCCGTGCAGGTGTCCCCCGAGGCGTTCATGGCCGTCCTCAAGCTGGACGACGAGAACTAAGGATTTCGCAGACCCTTTTTGCAAAAAGGGTCCGCACCCCCAAAAACCTTTAAAAGATTTTTTATCAAAGTTTTGGTCCACCTTTTTCAAAAGGTGGTGGGGGCGTGGGGTGCATAACCCCACGTATCGGCGTTTCTTTTTGATAACTTTTTCTTTGCAGCTTGTGCGACATTGACTGCGTCAAGTCGACAAAGAAAAAGTGGAGAACGATTTCAGCTGTGGAAGATGGCGTGAGGAAAACGCAGACCCTTTTTGCAAAAAGGGTCCGCACCCCCAAAAACCTTTGAAAAAAATTATTTATCAAATTTTTGGGCCACCTTTTTCAAAAGGTGGCGAGGTTGCGAGTTGGAGATTCTCTGCAACTCGGGCGTAGCCCAAGCAGCGGCATTTCTTTTTGTTAGCTTTTTCTTTGTGCCTGTGGTCCCAAAGAAAAAGCGAAGAACGGTTTTGCTATGTTAAATGGCGTGAGGAAAACGCAGACCCTTTTTGCAAAAAGGGTCCGCACCCCCAAAAACCTTAAAAG
>JAZQFQ010000016.1:0-92772 GCA_045539595.1 Eubacteriales bacterium
CATGGAGCACGAGTTGGATATCGCCCTCTCTCTGTTGGATGACGCGGAGAAGCAGGCCAAACGCCGCATATCCATAGCCACAGGCGAGGCGGCTTATGCATATATTTGCGGATTGGTTGGAAAGATCAAAGAGATCTGCCCGCATGTGGAATGCGATGTCCATTGCATTAAAAACAATTTCTTTGGCGGACAGGTCACGGT
Organism: Eubacteriales bacterium; assembly: GCA_045539595.1. Classification (GTDB taxonomy): domain Bacteria; phylum Bacillota; class Clostridia; order Oscillospirales; family CAG-272; genus SIG701. The sequence goes on from JAZQFQ010000016.1 coordinate 202, forward strand.
TGCCGGACTCCTGACCGGCAAGGACCTGACGGAACAGCTGAAAAACTGCACCCTGGGCGAGGAGTTGTTATTGCCGCGCACCGTGCTTCGCTCCGAGGGAGATTTGTTCCTCTGCGGGATGACGCCGAAGGAATTGTCCGAAGCGCTGGGCGTGCCTGTGCGGTTTGTATCCATCGATGGGGCAGACTTTGTGGACGCCGTTCTCGGATGCGGAGGAGAAGTGGTATCATGACGCGATTTCTGTGCATAGCGCTTTTATGTGCGATTGTCGTTTTCGGCGGCTGCTCCGATGAAATCATTTCGCTGCCTGACGCGGCGTATTCGATCACTTTTTCGGAAGAATACCTTGTACTGGACGGAAACAATGTGAAACTCATGTACCCGATTGTATCCGGATACGCAAATGCGGAGACTGAGGAAGCCGTCAATTCGGCCGCTCGCGCGTTGGCATTGGATATGTACCGCAGAGAGGGGCTGATGTCCGACTCGGACGGCGGATACACATATACTCCCACCGATGCGGTTGTCACCTTACAGTGCGATACGTTTTATTCCGTATATATCGGCGGAGTTGTATCCTCAGACGTAAGCGGCGGGACGGAATGTTTTGTGTTCTCGCTGAACTGTGATCTCTCAAGCGGCACGTTCCTTTCCACCGAGGATGGGATCGCAAACTATGAAGGCCTTCGCAAGATGTTTATCCGCGGGAAATTCACGCAGGATTTCGGCTATGACAACTTGGTTGAGCATATGACCGAGGAATCGCTTCTGCAGCAGTACAAAGCGGAATACGACATCTATCCGCCCCTGTATTTCCGGGAGGGGAAATTGGGATTTTTGGTGGAAACAGTACCGCTTCTGGACGGATATGCCGGCTTCACGGTGAATATCCGCAAAGCGGCCAAATATATCAATACACAAAATGCCGCCATGGCAAAGCTGTGCGGCATGAATGGATAAATTATTAAGAAATGGATTATGAGATATGGCTAAACCTGTATTGGCGATAGTGGGAAGACCCAATGTCGGAAAAAGCACGCTATTCAATAAACTGATCGGCGAACGCCGTGCCATCGTAGAGGATGTTCCCGGTATTACCCGTGACCGTATCTACGGTGAAACGGAGTGGAACGGCCGCAAACTGATCGTAATCGACACGGGCGGTATCGAACGGAACACGGACGATATCATCCTCTCGAAAATGCGGGATCAGGCACAGATCGCCATCGACACCGCAGATGTGATCCTGTTTGTGTGCGATATCCGTACCGGTCTTATGCCTGATGACCGGGACATTGCCGTCATGCTGAAAAAGAGCGGCAAGCCGATTATCCCCTGCATCAATAAATCCGACTCTACCGGCCGCGTGCCTGCGGAGTTTTACGAGTTCTATGAACTCGGCTTTGAGATCGATCCCATCCCCCTGTCCTCCATTCACGGAACCGGCACAGGCGACATTCTGGACGCGGCATTGGCTGCGCTGCCGGACACCGCAGCAGAGGATGATGAGGACGACCGCATCCATGTGGCTGTGATCGGTAAGCCCAATGCGGGCAAATCCTCTCTGGTAAACCGGATTCTCGGGGACGAGCGCATGATCGTTTCCAATATCCCCGGCACCACGCGCGACGCCATCGATTCCCATCTGGACAACGAGTTCGGTAAGTACACCTTCATCGACACTGCCGGTATTCGCCGCCAGAGCAAGGTGGATGACCGCATCGAGAAATTCAGCGTTCTTCGTGCCAAAATGGCTGTGGAGCGGGCGGATGTGTGTATCCTTGTTATTGACGCCAACGAAGGCATTACGGAACAGGACGAAAAGATTGCCGGTCTGGCACATGAAGCAGGCAAGGCAACCATTGTGGCGGTAAACAAATGGGATTTGGTGGAAAAGGACAACACCACCACATCGGCGTTCACAAAGAAGATCAACAACGCTTTGGGTTACATGACCTATGCACCGATCCTGTACATTTCCGCGCTTACCGGACAGCGTGTAGGAAAGCTGTTTGAGCAGATCAACTATGTCCACAACCAGACGAATATGCGCATTTCCACCGGTATGCTCAACGATGTTCTGGCAGATGCGGTCAGCCGCGTACAGCCTCCGTCCGATAAGGGCCGACGCCTCAAAATCTACTACATGACGCAGATCTCCGTGGCGCCGCCTACGTTTGTTTTGTTTGCCAACAGCATTGAGTTGTTCCATTTTTCCTATCAGAGATATATTGAGAACTGTCTGCGGGATACCTTCGGCTTCCGCGGCACACCGATCCGACTCATCGTGCGTCAGCGCGGTGCTGAGAATGAAGAATCATAAGAGAGGGAAGAGATGACATTTTCTGAAATTATGTACAAGGGCTTCCTTGGCTATTATTTAGGTGAATACGGCACGCAGACCGGTATTGCGTTCTTTGCGCTGACTACCCTTGGCTTTATGATCATCGCGGTCAGCTCCTACTTGCTGGGCAGCTGCAATTTTGCCATCATCATCTCCGAGAAATTCTTCAAAGAAGATATCCGCACTTACGGCAGCGGCAATGCCGGCATGACCAACATGCTGCGCACCTACGGCAAGGGTCCGGCGGCTCTCACACTGTTGGCGGATGCGCTCAAAGCAGTGGTGTCTATTCTTATAGGCCGATTGATCTGGGGGATTGTGGGTGCCTATATGGCCGGACTGGCTTGCATGCTCGGTCATGTTTTCCCCGCCTTCTATAAATTTAAAGGCGGTAAGGGCGTTGTGGTCGCGGCCGTGACCATTTTGATGACCAACTGGAAAGTCGGTTTGATTTTGGTTCTGTTCTTTGTGATTCTGGTGGCAGGCACGAAGTTTATTTCGTTGGGTTCTGTCATGTGTACATTGATTTATCCCCTGCTTTTGTCCCGTATGCTGGGCAACGCACCGCAGATCACCATTTTATTTGCATTTGGCTTGACGCTGATCGTTGTGCTGAAGCACACATCCAATATTAAGCGGCTGCTCAACGGTACGGAAAATAAGATATCCTTCACCAAAAAAGATAAAAAGTCGGCGGATTCCGCCGCGGATAAGAAGTGATGGCGGATACGAGTATGGAACAGTCGCCCCTTCGCCGCTTCGCCGAATGCGTTCGGCTGAGCGCGGAGGCCGGTTCTCTGAGAAATTTGGTTTTTTCCTCATCCGATTCCAAGGAACTTCTGAAAATCAAAGGAGTCCTGAAGGTCATTGGTGGTAATCGATGTCTGCAGCTGGAATACCACTGCAGCGAGGGCAGGGTGGCGCAAAAGAATATTCCCTATGATTCCATCGATGAGATCGTGTGCGAGCATTTCGGTCACCCATTTTTCCGGATTGATCTGAATGACGCGAATGGTTCCGCCGCCCTGATGCTATCTAAAAAAGGGAAGGTCACGGCAGTGATTCCATCCGCTTTACGTGCTCATCTGGATAATTCCGCCTCCCGCGGCATTACGGATGCTTTGATGACATTTCAGAAGAATGACCGCGTGAAAAACCGGGTTCTTCAAGGAAATGAGCCTTTTCTGATCGCGCTGGGCATATCGGACGCTCAAGGCCGTGTCCACGACAAACGACAGGCGAAATTCCGTCAGATCTGCCGCTTCTCCGAATTGGTTCTGGAATCTGTCAAGCATCTGCCCAAAACGGGGACTTTGCATATTGCTGATCTGTGCTGCGGAAAAAGTTACTTGAGCTTTGCCGTATATTATGTTCTGAAATTTATCGCCCACCGCGATGTGGATATGATCTGCATCGATCTGAAGCAGAGCGTGATGGATTACTGTGAGGAATGTGCACGAAAAATGGGATTCGACGGTATGCATTTCTTGTGCGCAGATATCAGTGAATACGTCCCGGAGCATTCTCCGGATATGGTTATATCCCTGCACGCATGCGATACAGCTACCGATATTGTTCTGGAGTCTGCGGCCAGGTGGCGCGCTTCTGTGATTCTTTCTACCCCTTGCTGTCAAAGGGAATTGAGCACAAAGTTGTCCTGCGATTCGTTGGATTTTATTGCCGGACGGCCCATCCTTCGCAAGAAATTTTGTGATGCCGCTACCGATGCCTTGCGTATCCTGCGCCTGGAATGCCTTGGATATACCGCAGATGCCCTCGAATTTATTGACCCCGAAGATACGCCAAAGAATATTATGCTTCGCGCGTATCGCCGAAACAGTTACAATCCGAATTCCCCCGCTGTACAGAAAAAGCGGGATGAATATATAGCAGCCTACCGTTTTTTGTGCAACGACAATCCAGTACCTTTTTGCGATCATATATGCACTGAACATGAATAACTTAATGAATGGAGAATTAAGACAATGAGCGGCAGAAGAAAAACTGTGCGCATTTCTGAGGCGGAATGGCATATTATGAACATCTTGTGGGAGGAGTGTCCGAAAAAGCGCGGTGTCGGTCTGACTCTTGGTGAGATCGTACAAAAAATGCCTCCCGAAATGAATTGGACCAACACCACTATCCGCACGCTGATTATCCGACTGGCAGATAAAGGCGTGGTTCTGATCGATAAGACAACCGGAGTTTACAAGTACAGACCTGCTTTGGATAAATCCCAATGCGTAGAAGAAGAAATCAATATGTTTGTTGCCCGTGTGTTTGATAATTCGCCGTACCAACTGGTGGCTTCTCTGGTTCGTAAGGGGAAATTCAACGAACGCGAAAAGAGGGAGATTATCGAAATACTCAACGAGATTCGGTAAGGATCTCAGCAAACGGAGATATTGAAATGGAATTATTTGTTTTGAGATTATGTCAGATAACATTCTTTTCTTCCGTAACGGCCGGTCTATTGTTGCTCGTAAAACATCTGTGTAAATTTCACATCTCACCGCAGCTCCACGTTGCCATGTGGTTGATTTTGTTCATACGCGTATTTGTACCATTCCTTCCCGAAAGTGTCCATTCCGTATACAATTATGTGCCCGGATGTGAGAGGGTTGTGGATGGTACTGTTCTGCAAGCGGATTTTTATCCTCCCGATGTCACACAAGTAAGCAGTACCGAGTATCTGAATCATCTTCTGGAAAAGAGCGAGGATTCGCAAAAAATCTCCGGCGTACCGGAGTTCGCCCGTTCCGTTTCGCAGACAATCTCTGCATCGGCTCCGGACAGGGGCGCTGAGAGCGATATCTGTCTTTTTGTATTCATTGTCTATGTGCTGGGGGCATCTGTCTGCCTTCTGCGGATGTTTATACACTATCATTCGCTGTATCACAAAACGCTTCGCACGTCAGTGCAGTGTGATAATCAGATGTGGAATTCCCGGTATGTACAGATTGCACGCGATATGGGCTTTCGTACCCGGAGGATACCGAATCTCTATGTGGGAACGGCACCATCCATGCTGCTGGGCATCATCCGGCCCATCATCCTTGTCAATGCGCACACGGATGAAAGGGATCTGTCCATGGTATTTGCCCATGAGTTGAATCATTGTCGGTACGGGGACAATTTCCTGATTTTCCTGTCCAATCTGCTTGCCGCGCTATTGTGGTTCAATCCGCTGATCTGGATTGCTTGCCGCAATATACAGGATGATTTGGAAATTCTCTGTGATTCCTATACCGTGCGTCTTCCGTTTGTCAATACAAAAGAATACGCAGTGCTTCTGTATCAGAGCACTTGCCCGGGAGTGGTCCGTGCGGTACATGTGGCATCGAACATTTCTACGGAAAGTGTGCTGCTGAAAAAGAGACTGAAACGCTTGGCCGGCGGCGCAACGTCCGCGTTCTCGCGGATTTTGTCGGGATTTGTGTGCGTGGTTTTGATAACCGCCTGTCTGACTAATCCGGTATATTCTCTTGTTGCAAACAATGATATTTATGTGCGGAACGGATCCTCCCTTGTTGGGAGCGAACTGGTCCCCAGTAACCCCAATGAGGGAATCAGCGGAATCCGGTTCTACAACATTGTGTACACAACGCTGAAGAACAAGACCGGCGGAGACGCATCTCCGATCCCATCGTATCTGGGAGACGGTACACTGACATCTCTGACCCGTCATGCCAAGGAAAACGATGTTGCGTTTGAGGCGTTTGATGCGTATATGCTGGGCATTTCCCGCACGAATTCCATCACCTATGAGCAGGCAGCCGTTCTTCTGGATACGGTGATCCGGCTGATTGATCATTCCCTGGAGTCAGAACACGGTTCAACCATACCCGTACAAATCCGAGAAACCAGTTTTGTGTATGTGCTCAGTCAATTACCCGACGCCGAAGCGCGTGCGCTTTTAAGCTGTTACAATCGCGGATGCAGCAATTCCACCGTGACGTTCTCCACCTGCTATACAGAGGAGAAAATCAACGAGATTTCATCCCGTATTGCAAACGATTGGCTGCGCGAAAAATTCCTGATGTTCTATTACCGCACGCCGCTGGATCAACTTCCGGAGGGTTTTTGCGAGGAAAATAATATTGTAACATCATCCGACAGCGTATACCGTTTGTTTGATACACTATCAGAGCGGGAAATACAAATCGTTCGGGACATCGTATCCATTGCGCAAACCGGTGTGTGTGAGGACATATTTTATTTGAAAGGCCGTTGCGATGTGTATTCCGAGGAATACATGGATGCCCTGTACGATAAAGTCGGTTTTACCCGCGCCGATGTGCTTAACGAGTACGCCATAATGGGTGTCAGTGGTTACAGCGACGGGCAGGGAACCATAAACTGGATGACGCAATGCGATGAAATCTACCTGAAAAATCACGGATCCTCGCCGCAAGCCACATTGGCGGTACTATCCGTCTGTCGATACGGAATCATGTCACCCACAGATTCTTATTTCCCCTATAATCAGTCCTTGTGCTTTGGGGAAGCCATGCGCGCCCTTTGCCTGCTGTACGCCGGCATGGGATCATAAAAAAACGGTGCTGTGCGAAATGCAACAGCACCATTTTTATGTTATCCTGAATTTTTGTCATCCTAAAACAACGCGAATGTTTTTCTCCCGCATCTTCCTGATGAATTGCGGGTTCATTCCTTTTTCCGTAACCAGCCGGTTTCCCTCGGATAAATCACACACATGCGTGAAGCCTTCCCGTCCTAACTTTTCACCATCTGCAACGATGATGGTTTCGTTGGCACGCTCAATCATGGTCCGATCTACCAAAGCTTCTTCCGCATGCAGTGTGGTCACGCGCCCGGAATCGCAGACGCCGTCGATGGACAATATCGCATAGTTGGCACGATAGCGTTTCAACTGTTCCACCACATCGTTCCCGTAGGTGAAGGAATCGTGGGAATTGATCTCGCCGCCCAGAAGAATCACATTAAACGTGGGCATGGATCCGAGCTCCAGCGCCACCGTAAGGGAATTGGTCACAATACGCAGATTCCGTTTGTTCTTCAACTCCACAGCGGTGAAATAGGTGGTCGTCCCGGAATTGATCAGAACGGTATCACCGTCATGAATGAGTGAGGCGGCAGCTTTCGCGATTCGCTTTTTTGCCGCGGAATTTTCGTGTTTTTTGCGCAGAAACTCCCGGTTGAAACAGTTCAATGCGGTCTGTACCGCACCGCCTTGTACTCTTTCCAGATATCCGTCCCGCTCCAATGCGTTCAAATCGCTTCGGATGGTAACCGGGGTTGCGTTGAGTTGTTTGCTGAGCTGTGAAATGCGCACCTGACCGCTGCGATTCAGAATGTCAATGATCTTACCGCGGCGTGCGTCGATTTTAAGTTTCTCGACTGACATGATACATCTCCAGCTTCAGTAAAATCAAAGCGCGTGATTGTTGAGGCGCTCGCCCACGGCTCCGCCGGGATGAATCACAGCGAACTGCTCGTTTCTGTAGCCGGTTTCCTCAATCAGTGCAGTCTGCAGGCTGTGGAAAATCATGCAGAGGGCCGTGGTGGAGGTCGTACCCTGGGCATTGTACTTGTCGGTTTCGCGGTTCACATACTGCTTCAGAACAACGTCCGCACCCAGCGCCAGAGGAGATTCCAGATTCTCCGTAACGGTAATAACGCGCACACCCTTCTGCTTGCAAATGTCCAGAATGGGAAGCAGTTCCTTGGTCTTGCCGCCGCGGGATGCAAACACCATTACGTCGCCTTCGCAGAGGAAGCCGGTTGCACCGTGAACGGCTTCAGCCGGGGAGATGAAACGGGAAGGACGCTCAATGCAGCAGAGCAGGTGAGAGAAGTGCTGGCAGATGATGCCGGAATGGCCGCATCCGCAGGTTCCGATGCGCTGTGCGCCGGCCAGCAGTTCCACTGCCTTGGCGAAGGCATCTTCATCAAAATAATCCATCATGTTGGTGATGCATTCCGCTTCAATTTTGTACGCTTCTTTCGCTTGCATCAAAGACTCTTTTTTCATAATTCAGTTATCCTCCGTGTGATAATGTGTTCATTGTGATCGAGCCAAAAGAAAACAATATTTTCGTTTGACTGAAGTTAATTATACACCTTACAAAAATAAATTGCAATATATAAATAATTTTTTCTATAAACAAAACAATATTGACTTTTATCAGCGAAATCGTATTGACTTTCACGCGATTTCGTGCTATATTATGTACGGCAGATTATGTCCAATTTCTATTAAAAATGTGAGGTATTATCAACATGGAATTCAAAGTATTTCAGAAAGAGCTTGAGCTCCAGTCCAGAGGCTGGATCCCCACTTTCCACGACGTATCCAAGGAGGTTGTTGAGATCGTAAAGGCATCCGGCGTTAAGAACGGTACCGTTTGCATCGCTTCTCACCACACCACTTGCTCCGTTATGATTCAGGAGTGCTCCCACGACGTTGACACGTTCGATCTGGAGTTTCTGCAGCACGACCTGCTGGACATCATGCGTAAGCTGATTCCCGATTATACCGATGAAGGCGACTACCGTCATCCCGGTCCGATCCACGCTCAGTTCGGCCGCTACGTAAACGAGCCCGGTAACTACACTTCTATGAACACTGACGGTCATCTTCGCTCCGTATTCTTCGGCCGCAGCGAGACCATGACCATTAAGGATGGCGTTCTGGACGGCGGTGAATTTGCTCACATCTACTTCATCGACTGGGACCATGTTCGTGCACGTCACAGACAGCTGAACGTTACCGTTATGGGTACCACCGAGGATATCGGCGACAGAAAGTGGAACGGCGGCGAGACCATCAACACTCTCCGTAAGTTCACCGAGGAAGAGAAGGCTTACGATCCTCGTTTCGATCTGCAGCAGAAGAGATAATTCGAGTAATACATAATTTTAGGAGTCAACAATGAAACCGACTATCAGAACCCCCTATTTTGAAATCGGCACAAAGAACTACGTTTGGGGCGATAAGCTCCTGGAGTATGCTCTCGCAGCAGACAAAGCAGCTGAGAAATACGACATTGACGTACTCTTTATCTGCCCCGCACTTGAGGTAAGACGTGTTGCTGAAAACACCAAGCACCTGAAAGTGTTCTGCACTTATATGGACACCCTTCGCCCTGGACGCGGATGCGCTGACATTCTTCCCGAGGGTGTTAAGGCTGCCGGCGCTATCGGCGTTATGATCAATCACTGTGAGAAGCCCATGAGCCTTCCGCAGATGAAAAAGACCATCGACAGAGCGAAAGAACTGGATATGCTTGTTTTCGCCTGCGCCGATACCCTGGACGAAGCAAAGGCTATCGCTCAGCTTCATCCTGACATCATCAATCCCGAGCCCTCCGAAATTATCGGCGGCGGCAAGGGCGCAAGCCCTATGGCATACGTAATGGATTCCATCAAGGCTATCAAGGCCGTAGACCCCTCCATTATGGTTGAGCAGGCTGCAGGCATCACCTGCGGTCAGGAGGTTTATGACTTTATCATGGCCGGTTCCGAAGCAGCCGGTGCTGCTTCCGGCATCATGAACGCAGAAGATCCCATCGCTATGATCGACGAAATGATCGCTGCTACCAGACGTGCGGCAGATGATCTGAAGAAGCAGAACGCTTGAGGTGAAAAGTATGGTTTTCAGAGAGTCTTTTAAACTGCAGTCCCGTGATCGCGCTGTCAGCTTTCACGATGTAACCGATAAGGTAAAAGAGCTTGCCGCTAAGTCCGGCATGAAGAACGCAATCGTTGTGGTATATTCCCACCACACCACTTGCTCCGTTATCACCCAGGAATGCGCTTTCGATATGTCCATGACCGGCCTGGAGACCCTCCAGCAGGATCTGGTAAACGTATTCGAAGAGTGGATCCCCACCTGCCGTTATGAGGGTATGTATCTGCATCCCGGACACAAGGCACTGGTATTTGCTGAGGAGCACGGCGAGGACAACTTCGGCTGCCACAACACCGACGCACATCTGCGTTCCTCCATCATCGGCCGCAACGTAACCATCGTTATGGCGGACGGTGAAATGGATCTGGGTGAGTTCGGCCGCATTCACTTCATTGACTGGGACCAGACCCGCGCACGTCAGCGCACAGTTCAGGTTATGATCATCGGTGAATAATTACCGGAAATCTTAGTGAATAAGGAGATTCCCCATGTTTGGATATAAAATGTCCGATTATGATAAAAAGGTCTATGCGGAACAGCTGGCGGATTTCCTTCCCGATAAGATGATCGACGCCCACGCGCACATCTGGAAGAAGGAATTCGATCCCGCTACTACCGAAGAGCAGAAGGCTTGCGTAAGCTGGACGCGTATGGTGGCGGAGGATTGCTCCATTGAGGATCTGATGCAGACCTACACGGATATGTTCCCCGGCAAGAAAATGGTTCCCGTGCTGATGGGCTGGCCCATGACCACGCTTCCTTTGACTAACGAGTATACGCGTGAAGCCGCTAAGAAGATTAACGTGCCTGCATTCTACTGCACCGATTACTCCATGACCGCTGAGCATCTGGAAGAAGCGGTCATTGGCGGCGGTTTCTGCGGTCTGAAGCCGTACCAGAACAACTGCGCTCCCTACATTCCCGAGAAGGAAATCCGTATCTACGATTTCCTTACTCCGGAGCATCTGGAAGTTGCGAACAAGCACGGCTGGATCGTTATGCTGCACATCTCCCGTTCTCTGCGTCTCCGCGACCCCGTGAACCTGGCACAGCTGATGGAAATTGAGGAGAGATACCCCAATCTGAAGCTGATTGTCGCTCATGTTGGCCGTGCGTACTCCAAGGAAGATCTGGGCGATGCATTTGAAACCCTGAAGCAGACCAAGAACATGCTGTTTGACTTTACGGCAAACACGCTGGATCTGGCTATGATCGAGTGCATCAAGGCGGTCGGCACCAAGCGTATCATGTTCGGCTCGGACTTGCCTATCGTAAAGATGCGTATGTTCCGTACCACGGAAAACGGCGGTTTCTACATCAATAATGTGCCCCGTGGTCTGTACGGCGATGTTTCCTCCGACCCGCATATGCGTGAAACCGATCGCGAAGACATCACCAACTTCCTCTACGAAGAGCTGTTGGCATTTAAGCGCTGTGCCGCAGAACTCTCCCTCTCCCGCGCGGATGTGGAAGATATCCTCTGCAACAATGCTGCCAAGCTTTTTGGTATGAACATCTGATTTTTGAAAGGATATGTGCTGCATATGAAAAAGATTAAGATTGGTTTTCTTCCGCTTTATGTAAAGCTGTATGACGATGTAGTGCCGGATCTGCGCCCCAGATTGGAAGCATTCTACGAAACTATGGCGAAGAAGCTGGAAGAGCAAGGCATGGACGTAGTTCGCGCTCCGTTCTGCCGCCTGGAGGGTGAATTCCTCAAGACCGTCTCTGATTTTGAGGACGCCGGTGCTCAGTGTATTGTTACTCTGCATATGGCTTATTCTCCTTCTCTGGAGTGCGTTAAGGCACTGACCGAAACCACTCTGCCTATCGTTATTATGGATACCACCGAGACCTACGAGTTCGATCCTATGGTTGATCCCGGTGAGCTTATGTACAACCACGGTATCCATGGCGTTATGGATATGTGCAACCTGCTTCTCCGCAACAATAAGCAGTACGCTATTGCTGCCGGTCACTATCTCCACTCTGATGTAGTCGAGAGAACCTGCGGTTATGTACGCGCTGCCGTTGCCGCTTATGCACTGAGCGGCATCAAGGTTGGCACTTACGGCGGTGAATTTGCCGGTATGGGCGACTTCCAGGCAGGCAAGAGAGAGCTGATGGAGTGGTTTGGTATCGATCTGATCGAAGCAGATGATGAGGAAATCAAGGCAATCCGTGCCGCTATCACCGACGCAGAAGTGGACGCGGAAATTGCATTCGATGATGCCAATTACGAGCGCGCTGAGGAATTGAACGAGGTTAACTACAGAGAGAACACTAAAGACTGTCTGGCCATCCGTAAGTGGATCGACAAGCACGGTTTGAACGCGTTCTCCATGAACTTCCTGAAGTTTACCGCTGAATCCGGTTTGAAATCTGTACCGTTCCTGGAAGCATGCAAGGCTATGACCCGCGGCATCGGTTATGCCGGCGAGGGTGATGCTCTGGACGCAGCCATCATGGGCGCTATCTATAAAGCATACGATCAGGCATCTTTCTGCGAGATTTTCTGCCCCGACTGGAAGGGTAACTCTTTCATGATCAGCCATATGGGTGAAATGAACTACGCAGTAAGCGATATCAAGCCCCAGCTGAACAACGTAGCATTTAACTACACCAATGCTGCTGCACCGGTAGTTGGTTACGCTAAGTTCCGCGGCGGCAAGGCTATCTACGCCAATGTTTGCCGTGATGCAGAGGGCTACTGCATGGTGATCACTCCCATCGAGATGATGGATGTGAAGGAAGACACCTTCAAGAAGTCCATGCGCGGTTGGTTCAAGCCCAGCACTACTGTGGCTGACCTCCTGGAAGGCCTCAGCACCTACGGTGCGACCCACCACAGCCTGCTCATCTATGATGCAACGGTTGAGGAAATCGCATACTTCGCCAAACTGCTCGGTATGAAGGTTATCACTCTGTAATCAACGCATAACGAAATCCCCGCATCTTCGGATGCGGGGATTTTTATACGCAAAAGAAGCATATCTGCGAGAGATATGCTTCTGGCACCCCGAACCGGAATCGAACCGATATCTAAGTCTTAGGAGGACCTTGTTCTATCCGTTGAACTACCGGGGCATTTCTTAACGATGTTTAGTATATCATACTTTTCTTAGAAAATCAAGATGAAATAATCACATGACAAAAGCCACGCAGATGCGTGGCTTTTGGTACCCTTATAGGCGAATCGAAATTTATCTGTTGTTGCTGTTCTGGCTGTTGTTCTGGCTGTTGTTGCTGTTCTGGCTCTTGTTCTGATTCTGATTCTGATTGTTCTGGCTCTGGCTCTTGTTCTGATTGCTATTCTGCTGATTCTGAATCTTGTTCTGGTTATTCTGATTGTTCTGGTTCTGATTATTCATAATACTTATCGCTTTCTCCCGTAAATTTTCGATGAATTCCCGGGAAGGAATCCAACCTTTTTCTTGGCGATTTGTGCTCGCGTACAAATCGGTAAAGGGTACATGGATAGTGTGCGCACGTTCTGGTGAATTATTCAGGAATATCACTCCAGATACTGCTTCAGATTGAACAAAATCTGTGCTGTCTGCGCTCTTGTCAAAGTAGAATAAGGTGAAATACTGCCGGCACCGGTACCGCGCATGATTCCCAAATCGTTCAGCGCGTACAAGGCGCTCTGTGCCCATGTGGGAATACTGTCATTGTCCGAAAACAGGGAGACATTCACCGGCACCTCCGCGCCGAGAATGTTATTCAGAATGACCGCACTCTCCGCCCTCGTGATGGCGTCTTCGGGACAGAAGCAGATCACTCCGTTTTCCTCTCTGCCGCGGATAATTCCGGCGCGGTATGCCGCCTGTACATACGGTTTATTCACAGAGAGAATATCGGTATCATCTGCGAATTGCGTCCGTTCGCATGCACCGAGATCCTTTGTTCCCAGTAGTTTCATCACCATTACCAGAAATTCCTCGCGAGTTACGGTATCATCCGGCGAAAATACATCAGTTCCCTCATCCGTTTGGTACTCCATAATTCCTTCAGACGCCATTTCGATCGCTGCGCTGTGCGCCCAATGTTCGCTCATATCGGCGAAGACCAGTTTGCTGTTCTTTCGGGAAATTCGAATGCACGCTTCCGCAGCGTCCGAATAATTGCCATAGCTATCGCGAACGCGGTAGGTGAAACTGTCATCACCTGAGCAGCCTACATAAGGCGTATATCGAAAATCGCCGTGGGAGGCATCCTGCAGAATTAAAAGCCCTTTTTCAGGGTAATCTACTATTTCATATTGCAGTGCATCACCCTCTGGATCGAATGCGCTCAGCGTGCCGAAGCAAGTAATATCTTTTTGTGTCCACGCGGCCACTGCATCCACGTTGGATGTTACTGTGGGGGCAAAATTTCTCTCGTCCGTGATCTTTACATGGCATGCCTGCGTATGCCCATCGTTCACGGAAAAGTAAAAAGATGCATCCTCCGTGTCTGCTGCGGGAACAAATTTCAAATTATCGATGGCTTTTCCGGAAATGGATTGATTCGCAGCTACGGGAACCGATCCGAGATATAGAATTCCGGATGAGGGGGAGGGAAGAGAGCATATTTTCACGGTGCGCACGCTTTCCACTGCTGAAGCATTTTGGAAATCAGCTGCTTGGAACAACACCCCGGAATAAGTGGTTCCGGTTTTAATCATGATGGTTTCCGATGCGATGATATCGAGCGCGGGGGAAAGATGAGCTGCGCGTACCGACGGGACAGTAATGGCAGAAATCAGTATAAACGTAAGAACACATTGCGCTATTCTTTTCATTTCCGTTCCTTTCAGCGAATTATGCTGAAAATCCTTTCTGTTTGGTTTCGTTTTTAGTATCGCGCCGAAAGAAACAAATATGCAGAAAAATGAAAATCGTAAAAGAATGTTCACAATTAGCGGGAAACACCAGCGGAATCCCACGCAATTCTTGACACAATCATCGGTAAATAGTATAATAATACAAGTATGTTGAGTGAGGTATAAAACCATGCAATCATCCGTAATTACGCGTGCCATGACCCGCGACGGCAGTGCGCGCATCCTATGCGCCGATACGACTGCTATCGTCCAGAAGGCATTTGAGATCCACAGAACCGCAAAAACCATGACGGCCGCATTGGGACGCAGCCTGACCGTTACGTCGCTCATGGGCTCTCTGTTGAAGGATAAGACGGATACACTGTCTCTGCAGATCAAAGGAGATGGACCCGCGGGAACGATTCTGTGCGTCAGCAACTACCGCGGGGATGTGCGCGGCTACGCGGAGAATCCGAACACAGAACTTCCGCCCAACGAACACGGAAAACTGGATGTTGGCGGCGCTGTCGGACAGGGAACTTTGTGCATCATCCGCGACTTTGGCACCGGGGAACCATATGTAGGTATCTCTCAGCTTGTCAGCGGTGAGATTGCGGAGGATATCTCGGAATACTTTGTAACCAGCGAACAGACTCCCACGGTTTGTGCCCTTGGTGTACGAGCCAATACGGACAACTCCTGCAAATCCGCCGGAGGATTTCTTTTGCAGCTTCTCCCCGGAGCGGATGATGCCATGATTCCGACGCTGGAAAAGAATATTGCCGCCCTCGGCTCTGTCTCAAAACTGATAGAAGTCGGAAAAACGCCGGAAGACATCATCGCCATGGTGCTGGAGGGAATTGAATACGATCTGTTTGACAGCTATGAAATCGAATATCAGTGCAGCTGTGATCGGGACAAATACCTGCGTGCGCTGATCAGTTTGAACCAAGCGGATATGGACGAGTTGGCGGAGTCCGGTGAGCCCATCGAAACCGAATGTCGCTTCTGCCACACCAAATATATCTTTGCTATCGATGAAATTCTGAAAGCGAGAAAAGGCTGATCCTATGCGTATCGTTATATTGGATGCAAAAACTTTGGGAGAGGGTGTTGTATTTGACGACATCGAAGCGGTTGGAGATGTGACATCCTATCCGCTTACTGCCCCCGACGAAATTGCCGTGCGAATCGCAAATGCGGATGTAGTAATCGTGAATAAAATCCGTCTGAATGAGTCCAATCTTCGAGAGGCGAAAAATCTAAAACTGATCTGCGTTGCCGCTACCGGGTATGATAATATTGACACAACCTATTGCCGTGCCCGTGGGATTGCTGTGTGCAACGTGGTGGGATATTCCACGGATAGCGTGGCACAGCTCACCATCGGACTGGCGCTGAATTTACTGATGCATCTGCCGTATTTCACCGGTTTTGTGAAAGACGGATCGTACTCCCGATCCGGCGTAGCCAATTGCCTGTCCCCTGTGTTTCATGAGTTGTCCGGAAAAACCTGGGGAGTTATCGGTGCCGGCAACATCGGAATGAAAGTGGCGCAGATCGCCGATGCCTTTGGATGCCGCGTGCTTTTGCACTGCCGCCATCCCAAGGAATCGAAATATCCCATTTTATCTCTGGATGAAATCTGCGCTGCATCCGATATTCTGTCCGTTCATACGCCGTTAAACGAAGACTCCTACCATATGATCAATGCGGATGCCATCGCAAAGATGAAGGACGGTGTTCTTCTTGTGAATCTGGCCCGTGGCGCTGTCACGGATGAAAATGCGGTCGCGCAGGCGGTTTTGAGTGGAAAAATCGGCGGTTTTGCTACCGATGTATATTCTGTGGAGCCGTTTGGGGAAAAGCATCCCATGTATTCCTTGCGGGAACATCCGCATGTATGCATGACTCCGCATATGGCGTGGGGAGCCGTTGAGGCGCGCCAGCGATGCATTCACGAAATGGCTGGAAATATCTCCGCTTTTGTCCAGGGAGATATCCGCAACCGGGTCGTATAAAAGGAAAGGATCAAGCCTGCGCTTGATCCTTTTTCTATGTATGAGTTATTTGCTTTTGATGGAGTCCACAATGCCTTGCGCCCATCGAACAATCGCTGTGCGCTCTTCAAAGGAAATTTTGGCACCGCTGAACAAGCCGGGAGACTTCAGATAATAAACATCATCGAGGACATTCGTGCCTGCTTCCTTCAGCGTATTCTTAACGGATTCAAGACCTTTTACCTGATCCTTATTATCTACAACAAGTGCGACGTTATAAGCACGGGCAGGTGTTAACTCACCGCAGAAGCGGCGCAGAGTATCGCTGGGCTCGCCTTTGAGAGACATAACGAGAATCACCAGACGTTCCTTATCGCAGGAATAGGCAGGCGGTACATCATGGCAAGGGCAGTTGAATGCTTCGCCGAGCGCGGTAGCAAAGGTGCGGATCTTCGCCTTGGACGAAGAATGCATGACACGCATTTTAATGGGAGAAACAGGGAGCATGGTTTAACCTCCGAACGAATTCAAAATAATCATATAGATTATATCATGTCTTTCGCGAAAAGAAAATAGAAATAGTAAATTATTTACCGGAAAAGATTTTTGCGGCAGACAATGTCTTGCACAGGGCAGGGGAGACAATGGCAGTAACGGCCAATTCCACAAAGAAATTGATACCAATCAATGCGACAAATACAATCGCGGCCGCTCCGCCGACAGCCCATGTGGAGATGACCGGGTCCAAAACCAGGGCATCACCGAACACAAGCAGCATTCCGAGTGCAAAAACGCCCGTATTTACTACCGGGCACACAATAGCTGTCACGAGAGAATTAACAGTTATGGAGCGGCAGATTTTGCTCATGACCCGATATACAACGCCGACAAGTACGCCGGCCAGGGAAGTCTTAATCAGGCAAAGCAAGCAAGCGGCAACAGGATTGACCGCCATAAGGAATGTGTAAAACACGCTTTGTCCGGTAATTACCTGAATCATCGTTACAAGACCGGACACGCCGCCGATCACGGCACCGGCAGCAGGACCGAGGAATACACCGGCGACGACGATTGGCACCAGGCCGAAATTCATGTTAATGGCACCGACAGGGATGTACAACAACGTGAGCAGAACCTCAAGGGCCGCCAGCAGGGAAAGCTGGACCATTTTTAGAATTTTTTCGCGGGATGTTATCATATTTTACCTCCAAATGCATGAGTGCTGTCTTCCGAAAATATGAGAAAGCGGTAAAACGCACTTGTAAATTTATAATCAGACCGTGGTCGGATTATACAAAATGAATTATACAAAATCACCGCAGCCGACTGCGATTTAAGGCGTACAGCTTTGCGATACCCATAAGGGTCAAGACGGGATAGTCCGTAAATTTATTCCGGAGATAGGGAGTAATCCGGTCAGACAGACCGCCGGTGGAAATCAGTGCCAATTTACCCGATGCAATCAAATCCGGATATTGTTCGCGAATGTTGCGGATAAACCCATCAATCATCAAAACGTGGCCGTATAGTACGCCGGACTGGATGGATTCCGCGGAGTCACGACCGACTAAAACAGGCGGAAATTGTAAAGCCACATCAATCAATTGAGCAGCCGACCCGGACAAGGCGGACAACGACACCTGAAGCCCCGGCATAATGATAGTGCCAAGTATGTTCCTGTCTTTATCAACCACAGTCAATGTGGTGGCCGTGCCCACGTCCAGGATCGCAAGAGGCGCATCCGCAACCTCCACAGCAGCGGCGGTATTGGCTACGATGTCTGCACCCAATTGCTGCGGGCTTTTGATATGAATCCCCAGTTCCGTTTTAATACCGGTTCCGACGATAAAAGGAGATTGTCCACTCAATAGTTCAGCAGCGCGGGCCAGAGTGTCGGTTAGTGCGGGCACCACAGAAGCGATTGCGGCACAATCTATGTAAGATATATTCGCGGCGGAAGATGGATCGCGGGAATATGCAGATACCGGCGCCGGATAAATATTTTTCAATTGAAGGAAACTACTGATCAGAAGCGCATACTCGTCGGCCGAAATGGACTTTGTGGTTATCTTGAAATCATGCACCGGCAAAGAAAGATTTTCACAGCATGAATCCACATCGAAAACACCGCACGATACGCTGGAATTACCGATATCAATCGCAAGCAGCATAAATACCTCCCAACTGCCATTATTGGTTCTCTGAATTATACAAAATTTGCATTTTGTATAATTCGGTATCGCTCAACAAGGAATCAGCCACACCTGCTTCATACTGCTCCATTATACAGTATTCCGGGTGTGGCTGTCAATATAAGATTATTATTTTCCTTTTCCCTGCTGCATGGTACTATATTTGTCTTTGGTGGCCTGACCGCCTCGTATATGCCTCTCGGCTTTATTCTTATCCAGGACCAATTTTGCTTTATGATACAGTTCTGCGTGTATATGCGGAAGTTTCTCCGCAACATCTTTATGTACCGTGGATTTACTGATTCCGAAGTGTTTTGCCGTGGCGCGCACCGTGGAATGATTCTCAATCATATATTCTGCCAGTTTTATGCATCGCTCTTTTTCATCTGCTGTGGGAAGCCATACCGTTCTCTCTCTCATACCCTATCACTCCGCTTGGCTGTAATAGTACAATATATGATTGAGAAACGGAAATATGATAGATCAAGTGGCGCTCTGGATTCCTAACTCCTATTTAGTATCCATCAGCATCCCTGTGATCACCCAGTTGTCTTCGATGGAATCAAGCGCCAGCCACAAATTGCCGCTGTACATCCGCTGTGTGCGGTATGTCCATTGCTCTACCTCATATCGAACAACACACATCACATGACTGTCATCGATTTTATGCAGTTGAGCGATGGATAATTCATGGTATTTGTGTGAAGTTACCGGCGTTACAAAACCGATACTTTCCTGTGATTTTTTTATGCGTCGGTATAATTCCGAATCGCTTGCCAAATATACCAGTACCCGCTGCAGGTTTTCCTCTGTGTCCTTGTATCCGCCGGACGTGTAGGCAAAATAATCTTTACAGAATGCGAGAGCAACTGCCTGTATTTCTTCGTTTTCTATATTGGGATAATCAGCAGTGCAGTACACTTCCCTATCGATTTGATCTATAGTAACAGGCAGCTGAATTCCGTTCAAATGAATCTGAACATCTGTGCTCGTCATATACAGGTTTTCCAATATGTATACATCCATTTTGGGGGAATTCTCGTCGTTTCCGTATAACTCCGGATAGCCGATTGTCTGGGAAACCAACTCTGTTTTACCCAACGTCTGTCCGTTCACCGTGACAATGCTGCCGGATGGAACCGTAAAGGATTCTGTATACAGCAGTTCCTGAGGATAGGATATGTGAATCTCTGTATCGCTTACCACAACTTCGGCCGCTATTCCTTTGACAGTGGCGGTAACATTCGGCACAGTCAACAAATTCTCGAGTGAATAGGTGATTTCTTGCGGCAATCCTTCTTTCCCCGATTCCCAACGGGAATATGGGTAGGCTTTCGGCTCGCCGATGACATAGGCATCGCTGACAGGAACGCCATTGACAAATACATCCGCTGAGGCCGGTGCGGTAACTGTGTAGGATTTGTATGCCGTGTCGGGATATCGGAAACGGAAATAGTCATTCTCAAAGTCTGCGGCGCATTTTACTCCCATCCATACACACTCGATTTCCGGTGTGGCATATAAAGCCGTGACTGTGTATGTTTCACAGAGTCCGGAACGGCTTTTTTCCAGTGCGTGAGCAAACGGATAGGGGGCATTGGGATTAGTGATCAGCGAATCGTTCAGAAGAACTCCGTTTACATACACAGCGCTTTGCGCCGGTACAGTGATTGTATATGTATGTGCAGTTACAGAAATGTTGGTCAGATCCGCGCATATCTGCGCCACATTCCATGTATCAAATCCATACTTTCCATTCATTTCACTTTTGAGTATAAGTCTGGCAATGGTTTTATCATCCTTCTGCACGAAAATAGAGACTTCCTCCGTCGTGGCACCGGAATAATCACGAATGATGGTGTATGTGCCGGGCATGGACTGCACCGCTTGCCAATACGCGTTTGCCACCATGTCCTTGGACTCATATATATTCTGCGAATTTCCTTCCCACGCGAGGAACATTTCCTTCCATTCGGCGTCTGAAAGCGTGGAAACATAATTCTCCGCGCATTTTATGGGTTGAGATAATTCATACGCTTTCATATAGTCATAAAAGAAAGCAAAAAAGGCAAACATAAGGAGTAGAGCAGCCGTGGTAAGACCGATGTATATCTTCCAGAAATAGGAGTCTCGTATCTTATTCATCCTTTTTCACCAAAATCGTCGTGGCGACTACCCTTTCCCCGAAAAGATATGCGCTGGTGGTCAGATATTCCCCGTTCATAATCATAAGCGAGGAGGATCCGCCGTCCAGATTCGTCGCATTCACAGCACCATACGTCAGCATAATGGATGCCAGATCGTCCAGAGTGGCTCCAAGGCTTTCCACAGACCGTCCGTTGATGACAAGCAAAAGAATGGCTCCATCCGCCCGCTGGCCGATGGCGGTACGGGGATTCAATCCGCCGCCCAGGCCCCACTTCCCTCCTGCGGATTTTCCGTTGATTACCAACGCGGGACCGTAGCTGGCCGCATACTGTACGCCGATATCCAGCGCATGCTGTGCGGTCATGTATCCCACGTGAAGGATACCGTTTCTGTCCAGACCGGCCAGATTGTATCCACCGTTCAAATCGCCCCACAGCAGTTCGCCTTCGTAAATGACGATTCCGTCGGGAATGCCGCCTGTTCCCTTTCCGTTGGGATCGTGGAATCCACCTGCATTGGTGCCGGCTACACAGTCGTACTTTTTAATCATGGCGGCGACGGTCAGTCCGTAACTGTTTTCTCCGTAACTGTCGGGGACACCGACAAACACACGCTTGGGATCGGAAATGATCATCAACTTTCCGTTATAGGTAGATCCGGTAATATCAACAATTTCGATGCCGTCCGTCACTCCGTCCGGAACGGGCGACGGTTCTTCTGTATCCTGCGGTGCCGAAACGGCGGGGACAGAGGTTTCGGGCGATGCCGTTTCTGTTTCATTTCCTGAATCCGGCGGCATGGTCTCCGGCGCATCCGGCACGACAACCAGGGACAAGTCCTGATCATCCTGTTCGATGTGAGCATCAGCGGGCGCAAGTATTTCCTGTATTTCTTCTTCCGATAAATACAGGTCGGCCAGAAAGCCGCCGGCGGATGTTTCTTTCACGGACAAAACAAACAACCGTTTGGCCGTTTCAGATGGACCGTTCACCAAAATCCACATGGTGCCATAAGCAAGAAGCAGTAACAGGACAAGTATTGTGATAACGGACACCAGTGAGCGAGTCAGAATCCTTCTGACCGGAAATTTTTCGGCATGGCGCATAGGATTACCTCCCAAACCACATAGAGGAATATCTCTGAAAATCTTGCATTGCTATCGTGGATGTGGTATCATTATAATATATTTTATATACGATTTCAAGCGGAGAGGCTGTATAAATGAAAAGATGTTTATGTTTGTTGGCAGCGATGCTGGTTTTATTGGTGTTTTCATCCTGTTCCTTGTTCCGTCCTGCCACCGATCTGGCGGAAAATCCGCCTAACATATCCCCGTCCGCAACGGATGATGCCCCTTCGCCGCTGGATCCGAATACCACAGACGATTCCTCCCCCGGGGAAACCACATCGACTCCGGATACGACCGACGATACCACTGAAGTTCCCGTAGTGAATGTTCCCGACGATCCGGAAACTCCCTTGGAGGAAACAACAGTCTCCTTTGTCGGTGCCGGTGACAACCTAATCTTTTACGGCAATGTCCGTGATGCGGCATCCTGTGCCGTATCCGGCGGACGGAAGTACAACTTCGCACCGACCTATGACAGCGTTCGCGAAACCATACAATCCGCTGATATTGCCTTCATCAATCAGGAATCCCTCATGTGCGGCGATGGTTACGCGTTTTCGTATTATCCCCGATTTAATGGGCCGCAGGATCTGGCGTATGATCTGGCGGATGTCGGTTTTGATGTGATCAACATCGCCAACAACCATATGTTGGATAAAGGGACGGACGGATTGGAAAAGACCATCGATTTCTGGCGCACGATCGAAGACATCACGCTGATTGGCGGCTATAAATCTCCCGATGAATTTGCTGAGCCTCATGTCATGGAAGTAGAAGGCGTGCGTGTAGCCTTTTTAACGTATACGACGTTCACCAATCTGGCCAAGGATTCCGCGGATTCACCGTTGGTCATTCCCTACCCCAATGATGATACGGTAACCGCACAGATCGCCCGTGCCCACGAATTGGCGGATTTTCTGATTGTATCCGTTCACTGGGGCGATGAGTACACGTTTACACCCAATGCATCGCAGAAATCCTTTGCCAATCTTCTGGCGGAAAATGGCGTGGATGTGATTATCGGGCATCACCCTCATGTGATCCAGCCGATTGAGTATCTGGATCGTCCGGACGGCGGCAAGACGCTGTGCGTGTATTCCCTGGGGAATTTCGTAGCGGAGCAAAATCATGATTTCACCATGCTGGGCGGACTCATTTCCTTTGATATCGTGAAGAAGGGCGACGCCGTCACCGTCGAAAATGCCCTGTTTTTGCCCACTGTATACTATTTCAACACCTCATTCTATAAAAATCATGTCTATTTTCTGAGTGACTTCACGGAAGCACTGGCGTCATCCCATGGCCTGGCATACTATGGGAAATCCATTTCGGTGGATACCGTCAAAAAGTATGTAACCAATACGATTTCCGCGGAGTTTCTGCCGGATTATCTGCAGTAAAACGGAGGAATCACTTGCATGGATGTACAATGTAATGTCAGTATCGTCATTCCTTCTTTGAACCCGGATGAAAAATTGCGAAAAACAGTGCAGGATCTGGTGAATCTGGGATTTACAGATATCATTCTGATCAACGACGGCTCAAAGAGGGAATGTGTTCCCAATTTTCCCACGGATGTGCCCGGTTGCACTCTTTTAACGCACGAGGTAAATCAGGGAAAAGGTGCGGCGATGAAGACCGCATTCCGCTATCTTCTGGAACGAAACATTCCCACACAAGGTGTGGTGACGGTAGACGGAGACGGGCAGCACAAAGCAACGGATGTTCTGGCGTGCACCCGGGCGATGCAGGAGACCCGTGGCGTTGTTCTGGGTGTGCGGGATTTTGATCTGCCCGATGTGCCTCCCAGAAGCCGTATGGGCAATAAGATTACATCGCTCGTGTTCCGATTGTTCTGCGGTATTAAAATTTCGGATACACAAACCGGTTTGCGCGCCATCCCCTTGGAGTATCTTCCGGCCATGCTGGAGGTGTCCGGTGATCGCTATGAGTACGAGACCAATATGCTGCTGCAGATGAAAGCACGGCAAATTCCCTGCAGTGAGGTTCCCATCGAAACAGTGTATATTGAAGAGAATCAAACTTCTCATTTCCGCCCGGTGCGGGATTCCCTTCGTATTTACGGATTGATTCTTAAGTTTATTTCATCCTCTCTGATTGCCTCCGTGGTAGATCTGGGCATTTTCTTTCTTTTGTCCTTATTCATGCCCTCAATGATCGGTGTGGCTTCGGATGCGGTGTGCACGCTCATTGCACGCATCGGCTCGTCCATTGTCAACTACTCCATAAACAAAAAAGCAGTATTTCGCTCATCCGGCGCAGGCCGCACTTCCCTGCCGCGGTATTATATATTAGCTGCGGGTATATTCATTCTGTCTGCATCGGCTATGACCGTTCTCACCCTGCTGTTTGGATTTGATGAGGGCAGATTTGCATTCCTGAAGACTGTCTTTAAGTTCATCATCGACTCGGTACTGTTTTTGATCAGCTTCCGTGTCCAACGCGAATGGGTGTTTGCGGATACGGAGAATACATAACTAAGGAGCATTCATGGAACCAAGAAAAGTTTTCACATCCGATAAATCCTACGTTCCTCCTGTACGCGGTACACATAAAAAGAAAAAGACAATCGTTCCGAAGGACGTTATGGATGCCCAAAAGGACGTACGTAAAAGCACGTTGACTCTCGGAAAAGTCATAAGGCGCACCTGCCTGGTGCTTTTGACCGTTCTCCTGCTGGCCGTGGGGGCTGTACTTGCGCTTTGTCACACGATCGCCAATGGCCCCAGCCCTACTGTGCGAAATCTTCTGGTGCTGTCGGCCATGCAGGCCAGTGCCACCAAATGGGTTCCCGGACTCTTTTTGGAGGATGCTGTAGTGGAACAGATCGTTGCCGACAGCAAAGTGATCCATAAGGATGTCATTTCGCTGGATGAATATACGGCTGCATCGCGCGGCAATCCCTCGGAGGAAACACCCGGTGAAACACCGGTGGATGAATGGGCTGATGCGCAGGACGGCATGCAGTTCGACATCATCAGCGGCTCGACCTACAAAGCCTATGTGTTGGTGGTAAAAGATCCGTCCCGCGTATATGTGGGTACTTCCAGCGACTACAAGAGCGGCCAGATCGGTGCACGGATATTTGACATCACCGCCCGCGACAATGCGGTAGCGGCCATCAATGGCGGTGAGTTCTACGATGTGGGCGGCCAGGGCACAGGCGACAATCCCATTGGTCTGACCTATTCCCGCGGAAGTTGCGTATGGGATGATGGATATCGCAGGACATTCATTGGATTTGATAAAGAGAACCGCTTGATCGTTACCGAAAAAATGACTCGCACCGAAGCGGAAAAGCTGGGAATCCGGGATGCCGTGTCCTTCCAGACCGGAAACCTTCTGATCGACCATGACGGCGACAATATCCAGCTCTATTATGCGGACAGCAATACAGGCACTGCCCAGCGCACAGCCATCGGCCAGCGGGCAGACGGAGCCGTCATATTGCTCGTCACCGATGGCAGAACCGCCAGCAGTCTGGGTGCCACCCACAACGATGTGATCGATATCATGGTGTCCTACGGCGCCGTAACCGCCGGCATGCTGGACGGCGGATCCTCATCCATGATGTATTATGAGGACTACTACACCAAATACGGAATGGACGAATCCACTCTCGATCAATATCAGCTTCGCGGGCTTGTGAACAAATACAAAGCGTTCACCTATCCCCGCCGCATCCCCACTTACTTCATGGTAGGAAAGGAGTGATCATCTTGTCTAAAGCAAAGAGAGGGTTTCCTGTTTTCTACTGTATCTATTTCCTGTGCATTGCCCTGTTCCTTGCGGGCCTGTACATGGCACTCGGTGTCGTACGTGAGTATCTGGCGGATTACGAATCCGCACAGCCCCAATACGAAGCAGAACGCGTTTTTGAGACTTATTACAGCACCGGCGATTATGAGAAATTGGTCCATGTGTGCGAGGCGGATGTGACCGCATTCGAGGATCAAGCGGTTGTAGCCGCATATCTTCGCGAATTTACGGCTGGCAAAGAAATTACTTATAACAGCATCACTACAGGTCTGGATAGCAGCATCAAGTACATCGTCAAGGCAGACGGCGTCAAATTCTCTGCTTTTACGCTGGTCCAGGGAGAGGAAACCACGCCGAAGGGGGTTCCTATGTACACCTTGGGAAGTATGGAGATATACACCTCCGGCCAGCATTCGGTTAGCATTACCGCCCCGAAGGGATACACAGTCCGAATGGACGGACATGTGCTGGATGCATCCTATCGGACGGAAAAGGAAGAAAAGCACGACAGCTGCCATCACATGCCCGAGGGGATAGAAGGCATTATCTATGTAGAGTATCGGGTCGATGGTCTCTATTATTCCCCGAAGTCGGTGGAAGTCATCAACCGGGATGGCATCTCTGTTCCCGTTGTTCAGGACGATATGGGGAATTATTCGGCGGATTTTATCTACAGCGATTCCCTGCAGGCAGAACACTCCGAGTATGTCATTGCTGCCGCCCAGGCGTTGGCCGCCTATATGCAGAACGATGGCAAGTTTTCTGCCATCGGTGCCTATCTGGATCCTGCAAGTGATCTCTACACCAACGTAAGATCGTCCGAAACCTATTTTGTTATTTCCCATTCCTCTTACTCCTTTGAAGATGTGAAAACGTCGGAATTCTATGCCTACGATGACAATACGTTTTCTTGCCGCGTTTCCTTCACACATGTGCTGAAGCGGTACGGAAGCAAGGATTACAAAGACTATCTGGATATGACATTCTACCTGCGTAAGGTAGACGGAAAATATCTGATTTACGATCGCTACAACCATTAACTGTATCAGGAGGTCTACTATGGAAATGCTTTCCCGCTGGGAATTGGGAATCCTGGATTTCATCCAGACCCACATCAAATGCGATTTTCTGGACTGGTTTTTCCCTACGATTACAAAACTGGCTGACAGCGGAATCTTCTGGATTCTGTTGGCTGTGATCTTTCTTTTCTTCAAAAAGACGCGTAAAACCGGTCTAATGATGGGCGCCGCACTGGTCTTCGGTTTGGTGATTGGCAACCTGACGCTGAAGCCGCTGATTGGCCGTATCCGTCCATACGATCTGAATCCGGATGCAGTTCTGCTTATCGATCGTCTTCACGACTTCTCGTTTCCTTCCGGACACACGCTGTCGTCCTTTGAAGGTGCCACCGTTCTGATGATCCGCGATAAGCGATTCGGCATTCCGGCTATGATTATTGCTGTGTGCATTGCCCTGTCACGCCTGTATCTGTATGTACATTATCCTACCGATGTGTTGGCGGGAGCCGTTCTTGGCACGCTGTTCGGGTTTCTTGCCGTGGCCATGGTGAATGCCATCGAAAAGAAAATCCAACAAAAAAATGCATAAAATAAGCCTCCGATACATGTGTATCGGAGGCTATCTTTAAGCATGGGAAAATTCGTAAATGGTAGTGGTTTCATATACCTGTCCGGGACGAAGAACCACATCGGTGAAATTCGGATGGTTGATGCTGTCCGGCATCGCCTGTGTTTCCAGGCAGATGGCAAAATGCTGTACCTGCGGAACGCTATTTTTGAAAGGACGTACATTCGGTTTGATTTTGTTGCAGGTGTACACCTGAATGCACGGCTGATCCGTATGCACGTGCATGATGCGCCCGGATTCGGGATGCATCAGAGTGGCACGTTTCTTCATCGTACCATCGGAATCCGCCAGAATAAAATTGTGATCAAATCCTTCAAAGAAGCGAATGTCCGGATCGGGATCTGCCAGGGCGTCCCCCAGGTTCTTCATAACGCGGAAATCAAACGGTGTCCCTGTCACATCTGCCATATTACCGTCCGGGATGAGTTCGTGATCGATGGTGTTGATACGGTCCGCATCCATCCACAACTGGTGCGAGCCGATGTTGCCGTGCTGATATCCACTCAGATTGAAGTAGGCATGGCTGGTCAGATTGACCAGAGTTGTCTTGTCAGTAGTGGCCTTGTAATGGATTTTCAGCGCACCTTCCTTAGTAAGGGTGTACGTTACAACAACTGTCAGCGTTCCGGGGTAGTTCTCTTCCCCGTCGGGACTGATCTTTGTCAGAATCAATGCGGGCTCGTCTGCATCGCCGCCCTCCTCAACATTCCAAAAACGATGGCTGAATCCGCGCAGACCGCCATGCAGATGATGCTTACCCTCGTTGCAATTCAGACGATAGGTTACGCCATCCAGTGTGAAGGTGCTGTTCGCAATGCGGTTACCGCAGCGTCCCACCAACGCGCCGTGATAACCGCCGGCGATAATGTAATCCTCCGGCCGATCATAGCCGCAGATTACATCATCCATATGGCCGTTTTTATCCGCTGTCCAGATATTCAGCAGCGCACCGCCGAATTCCATAATGCGCACGGATGTTTCAGACGCGTTTTTCAATGTGTAGGCATAGACTTCTCTGTTATCCAGATAGCCGAACAGTTCTTTTTGAATACTCACGCTCTTACTCCTTGTATCCGTTCGGATTCATCTGCTGCCACTTCCATGAGTCGGCGCACATATCGCGGATATCGTTCTCAGCTACCCAGCCCAATTCTTCTTTTGCTTTGTCCGCGCTGGCATAGCATGTGGCGATATCGCCGGGGCGGCGAGGCTGAATGGAGTAAGGCACATGTACGCCCGTGGCCGATTCAAAATTATGTACGATATCCAGCACACTGTATCCGTTGCCGGTGCCCAGATTATAAATCTTCAATCCAGCTTTTTCTTCAATCTTGATCAGCGCCTTTACGTGACCGACTGCCAGATCGACTACATGGATATAATCCCGCACACCGGTGCCGTCATGGGTGTCGTAATCGTTGCCGAACACGCCCAGCTCCGGTCGTTTGCCGATCGCTACCTGGGTCACATAGGGCATCAGATTGTTGGGGATTCCGTTGGGATCCTCACCAATCAAACCGCTTTTGTGAGCACCGATGGGGTTGAAGTAGCGCAGAAGCACCACATTCCAGGCAGGATCCGCTTTTTGGATATCGGTGAGAATCTGTTCCAGCATGGATTTGGTCCATCCGTAAGGATTGGTACACTGCCCTTTGGGGCATTCTTCCGTAATCGGCACAAATGCAGGATCACCATAAACAGTTGCAGAGGAAGAAAATATGATATTCTTCACATCGTGCTGGCGCATCACATCAAGTAAAGTCAAGGTACCGGTGATATTATTGTCATAATACTCCCACGGCTTCGTCACGGATTCACCAACTGCCTTCAGTCCGGCGAAGTGGATCACAGAATCTATGGATTCGTTATCGAAAATTTGATTCATGGCGGCGCGGTCGCGGATATCAGCCAGGTAGAACTTCACCGGTTTTCCTGTGATCATCTGAATCCGCTCCAGCGACTTTTCACTGGAATTCGACAGATTGTCGCACACGACTACATCATAGCCGCTGTTTTGCAGTTCTACCACCGTGTGCGATCCGATGTAGCCGGTACCGCCGGTAACAAGAATAGCCATATTCCCAATCCTCACTTTGCGCTTAAATTTATTTCCAGAGACCGTCCGGATATTCGTTTTTCTCCACCATGGAGCGAATCTGGGCGATTACATTTGCTTTGTCATCCTGATAGGTAACGCCATACCACTGTGCGCTGGTTTCCAGTACAGTCACTTCGCATTTCTTATCGTTGACCAACTGTCCCACCACATTAGGCAGATAGCACTCCGATTTCAGCGGTTCACGATCGGGATCCGAAAGGAATTCCGTAAAATACACGTCTGCATCGCGGAAAATTTCCGGCGTGAATCCCCAGAAGTTCATAGAAACCGGGGAGTTGTTCGGCAGAATAACGGTTTCTCCGTTTTCATCTTCAAAACGAGCACCATTCGGATCCTTGAATATCTTGGTACGCTCAACAATGGACTGAAGCTTGCCATTTTCGGTAATGCATACGCCGCGCGCCACACTTCCGGCGTCAGTCAAGGTTTTGCCGATCTGATAGCCAACCATGGCATAAGAAGTATTGCCCGGCTTGTTCTCCACGCCGCGCAGGAACTCAGCCACCTTCGCATATGCGTCCGCACCGTAGAAATCGTCCGCGTTGATAACGGCGAAAGGATCATTCAACAGATCCTTGGCACACATGATGGCATGGTAGGTGCCCCAGGGCTTGGTGCGCTCCGGCGGGATCTTGTCAGCGGGAACCAATTTATCCAGCGCCTGGAATGCATATTCCACCCGGATTTTACCGGCAATGCGATCACCAATGGTTTCGCGGAACACATCATAATTCTCTTCTTTAATGATGAACACAACACGGTCAAAACCGGCACGGATTGCATCATAAATGGAAAAGTCAATAATAAATTCACCGTGGGGTGTCATAGGATCGATCTGCTTCAGACCACCATAACGGGATCCCATACCGGCAGCAAGAACAACCAACGTCATAGCAATAATTCGCGCAATAGCGCGGCCCCTTTCTTCGAAAAGCCGAATTTTATCGCTTACATTGTACATGATTCAATATATGATTGCAAGCGAAAAACGAAATTTCCAAAAAAATTTTTTCAGCCATTGTCCTTGACAAGAACCGCGATATGATGTATACTAAAACTGTCTCATATGATACAATTTGGAGGTTCGTTTGCGTAAAGCTGCGTGTAATATACAGGATATATTGTCCGAAATGTTTCTCTTTGGCGGCATCGATGTTTCTGCGTTGGAAAAGGAATTTTGCTTCCTCCCTTGCTGTGAGGTAAAGGAATATGCTTCCGGTGAAGTGATACAAAGTGCTGCCACTCCTCTGGATGGACTGGCCTATCTGCATAGCGGTACAGCGTCCGTTCTGTCCGATACCTCGGATAAAAGCGTGCTGCTGCGAAATCTCACATCCGGCGAGGTGTTTGGTGCTTCTACGTTATACAGTGAAGTGCGCGGATACAATACTGTTATCACTGCCGATACCATGTGCACCGTGGTGATTATCCCTGCCGAACAGGTGAAACGAATCATTTCGGCGAATCCTGTTGTTGCTGAAAACTATATTCGTTTTCTAACGGAGCGGATCTGTTTTTTAAACCGCAAAATATCCGCATTTACAGCGGGCTCGGCGGAAGCCAAACTGGCGGTCTATCTTCTCGGCCTGCCGCAAAACACAGACGGTACAGTGACTTTGCGTACCAGTATGTCTGATCTCGCCGATATGTTACATATGGGACGCGCCTCACTATATCGTGCATTCGATGCTTTGACAATGAATGGGATTCTATCGCGGGAAGGAAAGAAAATCACCCTTCTCGATCGGAATGCCCTTCGCAATATATTTTAAATGTAAAATCTGGAAAGGAATTCCCTCATGAAAAAGTTCATTTGTCTCGTTCTTGCCTCCATTCTGTCTCTGTCCGTTCTGGTGTCTTGCGCACAGGAGCCTTCACCGGATACCGTGCGTGTATTTACACTGAAGGGCCCCACCGGTATCGGCATGGCTAAAATGATTTCAGACGCGAAAAACAGCGAGGATCCGCTGTATGATTTCACCATTGCATCGGCACCGGATGTCATTCAGGCAGAAATTATTAAGGGTGAGTACGAAATTGCGGCCCTTCCCACCAATCTGGCCGCCGCTCTGTACAACAAGACAGAAGGCGCTCTTATGGTTGCCGCAGTCAACACCCTTGGTGTTCTGTATGTATTGGAAAACGGAAACACCATTCAGTCTATCCAGGATCTGAACGGCAAACAGATCTATGCCACCGGCCAGGGATCCACTCCGGAATATATCCTGAACTATATTCTGGAAACCAACGGCATCGATTGTGAAGTCATCTATCTGACCGAGCACGCAGAACTGGCGACGCAGATGGCCGCAGGAAGCATTACGCTGGGTATGCTTCCCGTACCCAATTCCACCACGGTTCTCACCAAGAACGCAGATGTACGCGTGGCTCTGAATCTGACCGATGAATGGGAAAAAGCCGCCGCCAAGAATGGCGATGACGGTGCTCTCTATCAGGGCTGCCTGGTTATCCGCCGTGATTTTGCAGAGCAGTATCCCGAGACGGTCAAGAAATTCCTTGAGGAATATAAGGCATCCGTTGCGTTTGTTCACGAGGATCTGGATCTGGCGGCGGAAACCGTTGCCGCTTGCGAGATCATTCCCGCTGCGGCTATTGCCAAAAAGGCCATCCCGGATGCGAACATCGTTTGCATTACCGGTGATGAAATGATCAAGGGACTCACCGGATTTTACAAGGTGCTGTTTGACAGCAATCCCAAGTCGGTAGGCGGTAAGTTGCCGGATGAAAAGATTTTCTACGCAGAAAACTAAATCACGGAAGATTCTTGAAAAGATCGGCGTGGCGGCGTTCTGGCTGGCTGTATGGTTCATCGCCGCGCGGATCGTGCATCTGGAAATACTTCTGCCGTCGCCAGTTGCAACCGGCGCAAAGTGGATTTCTTTGATGAGAACGGCATCCTATTGGACATCCATCGGAGCTTCCCTTTTGCATATATTGTGCGGATATCTGGCCGGGTGTCTCTCGGGCATACTGCTGGGCTTTCTCATGTATCGTTTCTCCGTGATCAATGCCCTGTTTACACCGGTTTTGAGCATGATACGCTCCGTGCCTGTAGCATCATTTATTATTCTGGCGCTGGTGTGGATCGGAAGACAACAAATCCCCCCCTTCATTGCCTTTCTCATGGTATTTCCCGTAGTATCCGCCAGTGTAAAAACCGGCTTGAACTCCGTAAATCACGAGTTATTCGAGGTAGCACATGTTTACCATTTCACACGGCTGCAAACCATTCGGCTTCTGTATCAGCCGGCAGTGCTTCCGCATCTGATTACATCGGCGCGGGTTACTCTTGGATTGGCCTGGAAGGCCAGCGTTGCCGCAGAGATTCTCTGCTCCCTTTCCCACTCCATTGGAGGAAACATTTATACATCCAAATTAGTGCTGGAAACCGATACACTGTTTGCATGGACGATCACGGTTATTCTGATCAGCATCCTGTTTGAGTATCTGCTTTCACGTGCGTTGGATGCACTGCATCCCACAGCAAGGAGGAACGTGTCCAATGTGCGTTAAACTGATCGATGTAACAAAGTGTTTTGGGGAAAAAGTTGTTCTCTCCTCGTTGAATCAGGAATTCCTGGCTGGAAAATGCTACGCTATTGCCGGAGCGTCGGGGATTGGAAAAACCACTCTTTTGCGCATCATCAGCGGGCTGGAAACACAGGACAGCGGATCGGTGA
The DNA here is from genome assembly GCA_045539595.1 of Eubacteriales bacterium. Classification (GTDB taxonomy): domain Bacteria; phylum Bacillota; class Clostridia; order Oscillospirales; family CAG-272; genus SIG701. The sequence goes on from JAZQFQ010000016.1 coordinate 33,738, forward strand.
TCCTGCCCGAGGATGCGGTGATATCCTATGCTTTTCAGGAACCTCGCTTGTTTGATGAGCTGACAGTTGCAGAGAATATTTCCGTCGTCCATCCCGAGCGGGACGGTTTGCAAATTCTGCGGGAGCTGGATCTTTCCAATGATGCGGACAAATATCCCGATGAATTATCGGGCGGTATGAAAAAACGTGTCGGTCTGGCCCGTGCCTTAGCCAAGAAAGCGCATATTTATCTGATTGATGAGCCAACCGGCGGACAGGATGCCCAACGGTGCCATACCATAGCCGAAACGATTTCCCGCTATACACAAGGCAGCTTGTGCCTTGTGTCCACACACGACGCTGCACTGATTGGCGCGATTGCCGATCATCTGATCGTATTCACAGAAAGTTCCGTCCAAGTATATGATCATATAAAAGATCGCCCGCTTGATGAAATCCAAACGCTTATGCGTTAAGTCACAAAAAAGACGACTGCCGGCTGGCAGTCGTGTTTTTCATCAGTGAATTCGCTTCAGCATATCCAGCACAAGGGCGCATACGCGCTCACCGGAGGACAGAGACATTTTTTCCTTCGGGGTATGGATATCATACATATTGGGACCTATGGAAATCATGTCCATCTCCGGAATCTTCTGGCTGAGCAGACCGCATTCGAGTCCGGCATGGATGCCGATGATCTTCCCTTCCTCGCCAAAACAAGCACGGCTGGATTCCTTGTAAACCGATTGAATTTTAGAATTCGATCGGAAATTCCATCCGGGATAGCGGCTTCTGTGACTGATATTGAATCCGCACACAGCAGCACATGATTCCAATACACCGCAAATGTCATCCAATCGGCTTTCCACGGAGGAGCGTGATGATGCTGTTACAGATGCTTTTCCCGAATCCACATGGACGACAGCAGGATTGGAGGATGTCTCCACAAGCCCCGGCAAATTCGCACTCATGGTGACGGGACCGAACGGCAGAATGCGAATCAAACGGATCAAGCGCAAACTATCCTCCCGCGTCATTGCGCAGCCATCATAATTCTCAATCGTAATGTCTACGCGGAAATCCCCGTCATCAGCACACAGCTCAGCACGGATAGTTTCCGACAAATTCCGTATGGTTTTAATAACCGCATCCGGTGCGTCGGCGGCAATCCGCATCTCACACTCACGGGGGATGGCGTTGTCCTTATTACCGCCATCCATGGAGATCAGGCGTGTGCCCGGGTGAGCAAGAGCGGCTTCGCCCAGCCGCGCGGCAATTTTCAGTGCGTTGGCGCGGCATCGATCGATATCCTCGCCGGAATGGCCGCCGCACAGACCGGTAACGAATATGCGGATCGCTTTTCCTGTATAGGAAGCGTACCGGCACTCGCTGATAAAATCGGTACGAACGCCGCCGGCACAAGCAGCTGTGGCACTTTTCTCATCACAAGAATCCAAATTGATCATCATGCGAGCCTTCAGCCACGCAGGATCCACCGCACGCATGCCATCCAGCCCCACCTCCTCAGCGGATGTAAAGAGACATTCCAGCGCAGGGTGTTCCGCAGACGTGTCTTCCAGGATAGCCAACATGGTGGCTACTGCAAAACCGTTGTCTGCACCGAGCGTTGTTCCGTTGGCATAAATGTAGTCACCCTTACGCAATATCTCAATGCCATCTACGGCAAAATCGTGGCTGCAATCTGCATTTTTCTCGCAAACCATATCCGTGTGACCCTGCAGTGCCACTGCGGGTGCGTCCTCGTAGTTGGCAGATGATTTCTTGCGGATCAGCACATTGTGACTGCTGTCACGCATGGCTTCCAGCCCATGCTCTTTTGCAAATTGCATCAGATAATCAGCAATTTTATCTTCATGATAGGATGCACGCGGGATAGCGCTGATTTTATAAAAATATTGCAGTACTCGATTGAAGAATTCCATAATTCACCTCACAGTAGTTCTTGTATTATCATATCACGAAACGAGGGATTTAGCAAGTACAGCTCCGGATTTACAGAAAATAAATAAAATATATAGGAAACGGTTTTCTTTTCCGTGAAAATGTGCTATAATACATGGAGTGTGTGATAATTCCGAAAGAAAGCAGGATTTTCTACCGTTATGAATGCTGTGATCCAAAAAATATCCGATGTTCTTCGCGCATTTTCCCCGGCGGAAAATCGACGGCATTTTACTTCCGCTGTTATCCTTGCCGCAGGAAGCGGGGAGCGCTTCGGACAAAAATACGGCCCGAAGCAGTTCTGCCCCATTTGCTCCGTGCCTGTTCTGGTGCATACGCTGCGTGCTTTTGAGGCCAGCGACTATATTCAGGAAATACTGATCGTTACCCGCGAAGCGGATATTCTTCGCTGTCAGGAATACGTGGATACCTATGGGCTGAAAAAAGTAACGAAAATCCTCCCGGGCGGTGCCGATCGGCAGGCATCTGCCAAATGCGGTTTTGATGCCGTATCCGAAAAAGCCGAGTTTGTAGCCCTCCACGATGGTGCCCGATGTCTGATTACTGCAGAAATCATTGATGCCACCATACGCAGCGCCTATGAGCATGGTGCCGCAGTGGCCGCAGAGCGATCGCGGGATACTGTGAAGATTGCCGCAGACAACGGCTATATCAAGGAATCTCCCGATCGGAACACCGTTTGGCTGGCTAAGACACCGCAGGTGTTTATGGCGGATATGTACCGCGCAGCCATCTATTCCGCTATCAAAGATCAGGTGACTGCCACGGACGACAGTATGCTGGTGGAGCGCCTGGGATTCAAAGTGAAAATGGTGGAGTGTGGCAACGAAAATTTGAAATTGACCACCCCCAATGATGTGCGTATCGCAGAGGCCATTCTGCGGGCAAGACAGGAGGAGCAAGCATGAGAATAGGCCATGGATACGACGCCCACCGTTTTGGGGACAAGCGACCGTTTGTAATCGGCGGCGTGCAAATACCCTATGAGCGCGGAATCGATGCTCATTCCGACGGCGATACCCTGCTGCACGCGGTAATCGATGCCCTGTTCGGTGCGGCGGGAATGCCCGACATCGGCGCCCATTATCCGGATACATCCGCCGCGTTTGACAATGTGGATAGTATGTATTTACTCAAAGATGCCGTAAATGAAGTTTCCGGTGCCGGATTTGCGTTGGAGTATCTTGACTGTACCATTATTGCCCAAGCGCCGAAAATGGCGCAGTGGCTGCCGCAAATGCGTCAGAACATAGCCGCCGCCTGCTTCGTGGATGTTTCCCGCGTCAACGTAAAAGCAACCACCGAGGAACGCATGGGTTTCACCGGCGAGAAGTTGGGACTTGCAGCCCATGCCGTTTGCTTGCTTCGCGAAGAATGCCCCGGTTTCCCGGAGCATTCCCATCTATAAAAATCGGCGAAGGCGGCGATCATCTCTCACTTCCTGCATTTTTTTCTCCGGCACCGCCCGTCAGCCTCTTGTTTTCGCAAGGGCTTTCTTCCCCCTATACAGGATATGGGGGATTCATGTTATTTGCTACGATGCGATTGAACTCCATACAATCGCTGTATATAATTTAAACACAATATCAGGAGATGTATTTATGAAGATTTTGACTTCCCCTTCCGTTCTGGCCTGCGATTTTTTGCACCTGGAAGATGAGATCCGTCGTGCTGACGCTGCCGGTTCCGACTGGCTTCACTGTGATGTGATGGACGGAATGTTCGTTCCCAACATGAGTTTCGGGTTTGACACGATCCGCGCCATCGACACCGTATCCGATCTTCCTCTGGATGTACATATGATGACCTGCGTACCGCAGAACTATCTGGATGCTTTGAAGAACGCGGGTGCGGACATCGTTACCATTCACAACGATATTGGGCTGAGCGATGAGGAACTGCATGAGGTGCTGAAGAACATCCACGCAAGAGGAATGAAGGCCGCCATGTCCCTGAAGCCGAAGTTCCCGGCTGAGACTGTGTTCCCCTTCCTTGAGGAGTTGGACATGGTTCTGATTATGACAGTAGAGCCCGGTTTCGGCGGTCAGAAATTCATGCCCGATATGCTGGACAAGATTGCGGCTGTTCGCCGGAAAGCCATCGAAATGGGCCGCGATATCGACATTCAGGTAGACGGCGGCACCAACGCCGCCAATGCGGCACTGGCGGCTGCATCCGGTGCGAACGTATTCGTTGTCGGCACGGCTTCCTTCCGCGCGCCGGACATGAAGGCTGCACTGGACGACGTGAAAAAAGCCGCTGAGGACGCATACGGAAAAAATCTCTGATTTATCATACATTAAAGAACAAAACCCGAGGGATAACCTCGGGTTTTATGTTTATCTATAATTGCTGCTTGTCATGCCGTATTACATTTCATACCGCAGGAATATCGGGTAATGGTCTGAAGGATATTCCCCGTCGATCTTTTCGTCAATTACCTCGTATTCCGCGGGATATACCGAATCGGTGCAGAATACAAAATCAATGACCTTACCGTTTCCTGGGAAAGTAGCTTTCTTTTCAGCCACAGGTGCATCCAGAGCCGCATTGGTAAAACCTGCGCCGGTCACTATTTTATAGGTTTCCTCGGATGCAACACAGTTGAAGTCGCCGGTCATAAGAATCGGAAGGCCGGCGTGTTTTTCGGCAAAACTCACAAGCACACCTGCCTGGAATATGCGCGCCTCCAGACTTTCGTGATCCAGGTGAGTATTGATATGTACAAATTCCTGGCCATTGCTCTTGCACCGCAGTTTGGCAAACGTCATAATCCGTCTGTAAGCGGAGGTTTCGTAGGAGGATACCTTATCCGGTGTTTCGGACAGCCAATATGTATCACTTTCGAGCAGCTCAAAGCGATCCTTTTTGTAGAAGATACAGCTGTACTCGCCGTTATGGCCGCCATCTCTTCCTTCTCCCACATAGCCGTAGATGTGACCCAAGCGAGCTTTCAGAATATCCATCCAGTAGGGGGATACTTCCTGCAGGCCCACCGTATCGGGATCTGCATTCAGAATGGTGTTTACCACGCGGTTGATGCGTGCCTCATCCGGCTTGGTGGTCAGAATATTGAAACTCATGATGCTGAGCTGGTTTGATGCTCGCTCCCCTTCAATGGCGTTCGTGATTTGTACGTTTGCCGTTTTTCCACCGTCCGTCAGCATTGAGAGGAGAGCATCCACACCGCCGATGTATCCGCTGATATCACCGGCCAGAATAGACACATTTCCGTTTACGTCTGCCTCAATGCGATATTTTCCATTCGCTAATACAACCGATGCAGAATCGGCATCCTCGTTGGCCGTATGGCCGATTCGAATCCACTTTGTGCAGTCATCGGAGAGATACTTGTCGGATGTTACAGTCAGTGCATAACCGGTCTTTTCAGTAATTACCGATGCAAGGCGAGATGCATGCTTGCTTTCGGACAACAACCCCTTGTTCGGATACACAATGCTGTACTGATAAATCGACGTTCCGTTGATTGATACACTATCTATATCATAATTAGCTTTATACAGGTAATCCATGGTGTATGAATAAAACGGGCTGTCCATATCGGAGGTGCATACGTTGACCACACGCTCCATGAAACTTTCCATGGCTTCCATCAGCATAGCATCGGATGCACCGTAAAACACGATTTTCTTCCCTACCAGCTTGTATCCATAATCCGTAACGCGCACAGAGCGGGCTGCGTCTGCGGATTCCTCGCGCTCGTCGCACACACCGAGCAGTATCTCATATTCCGCCTCGGTGTATTCGGGAGTCGTTTCGTCCACATAGGAGGATCGATAGGTGAGACGGATAGAAGATTTATTTTCGATGGCGTCACACAATGCTCTGCCTGCGCGGAATAACTCGTCCGAGCAGTACTCCGGATAAATCACTACAATGTTGTGCAAATCGGAAACTGTGAACCCGGTAAACTCCGGCACAGGTTCATCCGGCGCACCGGAGGGATCGTTCTGGCACGCCGCAAGTGCGCCGGTTATCAAAAACAAAGCCAATACTGTAGTCAGGAAATGAAGTAATTTTTTCATAAGTACCTCTCTGTCGCGGGAAGATCTCACAAGGAATGGTGAACTAAACCATAGGACAAGTATACCATGATTTTCGCACTATGGCAACCCAAATCCCTTATCCCATTTGTATAATTCACCATGCAGTAAAAAGATCACCCGAAAACCGGGTGATCTTAATTACATTAGCGCAGATGGCGGGGAAGATTCATGCCGTCATCCGGGAAAGCGGAGATAAAGTCCAGATATTTGCCGGTGCCGATAGCCACGCAGGAAACCGGATGATCCGCCACGCGGGTCTTTACACCAGTTACATTGGCGATCAGACGATCCAGTCCGAACAAAAGACTGCCTCCGCCGGTCATAACAATACCGTTATGGAGAATATCGCCTATCAATTCCGGCGGTGTCTTTTCAATGACGGAACAAACGGATTCCACAATGGCCGTGATGGGCTCCTCCAGTGCATCGGGCATTTCCATGGAGTTCAATCGAATGACGCGGGGCAAGCCCTGCACCAGACAGCGGCCCTTCACTTCAATCATGGTAGGCTCTTCCCTCTGCCAGGCACATCCGATCTTTTTCTTAATCTCCTCCGCAGTGCGTTCACCGATCAGCACGTTGTGCTTTCGGCGGACATAGCGGATGATTGCCTCATCAAACTTGTCACCGGCCACCTTAATGGATTCAGATACAACAACGCCATTCAGGGAAATAACCGCGATATCCGTGGTACCGCCGCCGATGTCGACGATCATATGGCCGTTGGGCATGGAAATATCGATTCCGGCGCCCAGTGCTGCAGCCACCGGTTCTTCAATCAGATAGGTACGTTTCGCCCCTGCCTGCACAGCGGCATCCCAAACAGCTCTTGTTTCCACTTCCGTAATGCCGCTGGGCACGCAGATAGCAACACGCGGCTTGAAAATAACGGAGGGGCCGCAGACGCGGCGAATGAAATGCTGCAGCATCCGCAGCGTCACTTCATACTGGCTGATAACGCCATCCCGCAGCGGACGAATGGCCGTAATGTTACCGGGGGTGCGGCCCAGCATCTCCTGGGCGGCGCGCCCTACTTTTAAAATTCTGTCTGTATTTCGATCGATGGCCACAACCGAAGGCTCTTTTAAAACAATGCCTTTGCCCTTGACATAGACAAGGACTGTTGCTGTACCAAGGTCAATTCCAATATCTTTTCCCATCCAAACCAACCGTTTCCGTCCGACATGAAATCAAGCGGACAAGTTATGTCAAAAGACAACATATATCATTCCAAATTATATTATAGCGGAAAAGCAGGAAATTTGCAATGGATTGTTCAATTTTTTTGCTTGCTTTTCAATTCGTTTCAGATTTGTGCCGTTTTTTATAACTTTTTTGAAAAATCATAGAAATTTACAAAAAAATTCAGCCAATCTTCAGGAAAACGTGGTACAATGATTAGCGTATACAAAGAAACCATTGGGAGGGTGTGTAATTTTGATCCAGGTAAATCATCTGACAAAAAAGTATGGTGCATTTCTTGCTGTGGATGATATCAGTTTTCATATTGAAAAGGGGCATGTGTACGGATTTCTCGGACCGAACGGTGCCGGAAAATCCACTACCATGAATATCATCACCGGCTGTCTTGCCGCCACCGACAGCGAAGTTGTCATCAACGGATATGATATTTATGAAGATCCGGTGGAAGCCAAGACGTGCATTGGGTATCTGCCGGAGATGCCTCCATTGTACACGGATATGACTCCGCGGGAGTATCTTCTGTTCGTTGGTGAGGCAAAAGGTATCGACCCGGCACGGCTGACAGCACACATAGAAGATATTATGAGCAAAACTCACCTGACTAATGTACAGGATCGATTGATTAAGAATCTGTCCAAAGGATACAAACAGCGGGTCGGAATTGCTCAAGCCATTCTGGGCGATCCGGAGATCATCATTCTGGACGAGCCAACGGTTGGTCTGGATCCGTTGCAGATCATAGAAATCCGTGATCTGATCAAGGAATTGGGAAAGGACCACACGGTGATTCTGTCCAGCCATATTCTGTCTGAGATCAGCGCGGTGTGCGATACGATTCTCATCATTTCCCACGGAAAGATCGTGGCCGCCGATACCATTGAGAATCTCACCGCATCCACCGACGGATGCCGGATCATTACATTGGACGTCCGCGGTGATGTGGCGGCCGTTACCGGTGCGCTGGCGGATCTGAGCGAGGCGGTCAACACCACCGTCACATACGGTCTGGGCGGATGCGTCCATGTGACCATCGAAACACCGGCTAACATAGATATGCGGGAAGATGTGTTCCGCTTGTTTGCGTCGCACGATATCCCGATTCTGGATATGTCCACAAACGATGTGAGCCTGGAGGACGTGTTCCTGCGCTTGACGGCGGACAGCATTTCCTTGCCGGCCGAGGAAGATGTGGTGGATGAAGTTACGGATTCCATGGATGCTCCGGAGGAAGAGGCAGAGGAAGAGTCTGTGGAAGAATCTCCCTACTACGAGCTTCCGAAAAAGAAAAAAAACAAAAAACAAGCCGAAGATGATGATTATACACCCCTGTTCGGCGGAAAGGAATGAGGTGCTCTCCCATGTTTGCCATCTATAAACGCGAATTGAAATCCTACTACACAGGAATGATTGCGCCGATTTTCTCCGCTGTCCTTCTTGTGCTGGTCGGTGTGTTCACCACCGCTACCAATCTGATGGGCGGATATCCGAATTTTGAATATGCGCTGTCATCGACTTTGATCATTTATCTGATCATCATGCCTATTTTGTCCATGCGTTCCTTCTCGGAGGATCGACATTCCCGCACGGATCAGCTTCTGTTCTCCCTGCCCATGAAGCTGTCCTCGGTAGTCATGGCCAAATATTTCGCCATGGTAAGTGTACTTGGGATCAACTGCGGTATTCTGTGTCTGTATCCGCTGATTCTCTCCTTGTACGGCAGTGTGAATTTTCTTGTCACCTACGGTGCTATTCTGGCGTTCTTTCTGTTGGGATGTGCCCTGATCGCTATCGGTATGTTTTTGTCCTCACTGACGGAGAGTCAGGTGATCGCAGCGGTACTTTCGCTGGCCGTATTCATTCTCATCTATATGATGGGCAGCTTGATTACCCTGATTCCCGCGACTTCCGCGGCATCCCTGATCGGTTGCTATGGGATTGCCCTTCTGGCCGCCGTGATCCTGTATTATATGACGAAAAATCCCGTTGCGGCCCTTTCTCTTGCCGTGGCTGTGGTTTTCGTTCTCACCGCCGTGTATCTGATTCGCTCTTCCCTGTTTGAGGGATTGATTCAGAATATTCTTTCCGCCACAGCGCTGTTTGATCGTTTCACTAACTTCACCAACGGCATTCTGGATATCACTTCCCTTGTGTATTATGCTTCTGTTTCCGCACTGTTCGTTTTCTTTACCGTGCAGTCCATGGAAAAGAAACGCTGGGCGTAAGTAAGGAGGTATACACATGAAAAACATAACGAAAACCAATATGCGTGCACTTCGCGGCGGCTCCTATAGTTTTGCTGTATGTGCCATTGCCCTGGTGCTGGTCATCGTGCTCAATCTGTTTGTGGGATCTCTTCCCTCCTCCCTCACCAAGCCGGATGGCAGTACAGTGGGTATGCTGAACATCTGTGAGGAAACCAAGCAAATTGTCACCTCCGTCACCGAGCCTGTAACTATTTATCTGGTGGCCCAAAGCGGCATGGAGGACATTACCCTGCAGGAGCTTCTGGCAAGATATGCGGACTTGAACCGGAACGTGAAAATCGTCACCGTTGACCCGGATATCCGTCCCGGATTTACATCCCAGTACACCCCTGACACGCTGTCCCAGAACAGCATCATCGTGGAAAGTCAACGCCGCCACACCGTAATCGATTATACGGAAATTTACACCGTATCCTACGATAATCTGACCGAAGAAGATTACTATAACTACTATTATTACGGCATCCAGCCCCAGGGTACTCCTTACTTCAAAGGCGAGTTGGAATTGACATCCGCCCTGGACTATGTAACACGCAACTACATCCCCACCGTGTATTTCATCAACAATCACGACGAGGATACGCTGAACGCCACCATGGCGTCGTACCTGGATGCAGACAGTATTATAACCTCATCCCTTACGCTGCTGGGCGGCGAGGGGATCCCCGCCGATTGCACGGCGATCATTCTGAACAATCCGAAAACCGATATCAGTGTATTTGAAGCCGAAACGCTTCGCAGTTATCTGAATCGGGGAGGCAATGTGATCCTCATCACCGATTATCGGTACTATTCCAATGCAGATATGCCTAATCTGGCCACCGTAGCCGCCCACATGGGCATGCAGTCCGCCGACGGTCTTCTGGTGGAGGGCGATGCGAACCGCTACAACACCTATCCTTCTTTCCTTCTGCCGAAGCTGATTACGGCAGGTCCCGGAAGCGTCCTTTCATCCAATCTCACCGCGCTGATCCCCAACGCACATGGTATCGTACTGACCGAGGAAGGAGATGCGGAGGCAAGCACCCTTCTGACCTCCTCCACCGCGTCTTATGTAAAGGTTGCCGGTTCGAATGCTACGGTGTACGACAAGGAGCCCGATGACATCGACGGCCCCTTCAGCGTGGCAGCTTCATCTACTCTCGCTACGGACAACGGATATGGCAAGTTCGTCTGGTTTGCCTCCCCCGCTATTGTGTCGGATCAATGGGATTACTATGTAAGCGGCTCCAATTCCGCTGTGTTCATGTCCAGCGTTAACTGGATGTGTGAGAAGGCCGTATCCGTGTCTGTCCTTGCCAAGCAAATGCAGATCGAGCCCCTTCTGATCAGTCAGGCGGCAGCCAACACCTGGTCTCTGCTGTTGACAGTATTTATTCCGGTGGTCATCCTTGGCGGCGGCTTCTATGTATGGATGCGCCGCCGACGCAGATAAGAGGTTTATCGTGAAAAAGAAAAAAATATCAAAATTGCTTATGCCGGTCATTATGCTGGTGCTTACCGCGGCACTATTGATCGCGTATCTGGTACTGGGAAAATCGGATCCGGCGGGTGACGAAACAGACACCGGTGATACAAACAGCGAAGTGACCATCATACTCCAGCGGGATGCCAGTACAATCACTGAACTGTCTTACACACTGCACGGCGAGAAACCGCTGACATTCGCCTACAACAGCGCATCTTCTCAGTGGAGTTATGCCCCCGCACCCGCCTATCCTCTGCTGACGGAACACCTGGATTACATGGCCGCGGCCATTTCCTACATTGGTGTATACCGGACGCTGGACACCGGCGACACGGGAATATACGGATTTGAGAATCCTGCGGTGACTATCGATGTGAGCTACGCGGACGGTTCCCGGTATTCCTTCGCCATAGGCAATCAGAACAGCATGACGGGCTATCACTACTTTAAGGATCTGGAGAGCGGCACGGTGTACACCATCGATCCGGCACTGCTTCCCTATTTCCAGGTAAAACTGGAGGATATGTTCGCTTACGATTCCCTCAATACCGATGTGGAGGAAGCATATATTACCTCCCTCACATGGAATGTGGACGGCGACACGGGTACGTTGGAGAATCTATCGGAGAAGGACCGCAGTACAATCTATGCGGCCTATCAATCTCTCAAGCCTGCTATGTGCGCAGACTGGAGCGGCACCGATGATGCCCTGGCTTCGTATGGTATCGGGAATAATACGGTAACGATTGGCTATCGGCGTGCGGTGGCTTCTGCGGATGAATCGGGCAACGAAGTAACCACCCGTATTGCGGCCACATACACAATTCAATTCGGCACTCCTGCCGGTGACGGAAGGATTCCCTATGTTCTCCCCAACTCCCACGTGATTTATCTGGCGGATTTCTCTCTGTTGGAGCCGGCCATCTCCCTTATGAGTTGACGCAGAAACCATCCTTTGTATTTTTGAATATAAAGGATGGTTTTTCTGTATAAGTCTTTCATTATCCTGGGAAATATGGTATACTAGTTATAATTGCTTATCTTGATTGTCACGGTGGTGTTTTCTTGAAAAAATTATTATCTCAAATGAAATATTATAAATGGGAATGTATTCTCGGACCGCTCTTCAAGCTGTTTGAGGCTTCTCTGGAATTGATCGTTCCGCTGATTATCGGGCGCACGATTGACGTGGGCATACGCGATCGGGATACCGGCTACATTCTCGTACAGTGCCTGATTCTGGCTGCGTTGGGGCTGGTGGGACTTCTGTTTTCCGTTACGGCTCAGTATTTTGCCGCCCGTGCGGCTGTCGGCTCCACGGCCCGCCTGAAGCATGACTTGTTTGTCCACCTCGGAAAACTTTCCTATTCCAACCTGGACAAACTGGGCTCATCCACCATGATCACCCGCATGACCAGCGATATGAATCAGATCCAGAACGGTATCAATCTGACACTGCGCCTGCTTCTCCGCTCCCCCTTCGTAGTGTTCGGTGCCATGATTATGGCGTTCACCATCGATACCCCCTCCGCACTGGTATTTGCCTGCGCTATCCCAGTTCTTTCCGTGATCGTGTTCGGTATCATGCTGGTGAGCATCCCCCTCTACAAGCGGGTGCAAAACGCGCTGGACCACGTCCTCAAAATCACCCGCGAAAACCTGAACGGTGTTCGTGTGATCCGTGCGTTCTGCCGGGAGGAAAAAGAAGTCTCCGATTTTACCGAGAGCAATCAGTACTTATTCACACAGCAGCGTTTTGTCGGCAGAATTTCGGCCTTGATGAATCCACTCACCTATGTCATCATCAATATCGCTATCGCTGTGCTGATCTATGTGGGCGCAATCCGCGTGGAGTACGGTATTCTGACCCAGGGTGCTGTGATCGCGCTGTACAACTATATGTCACAGATCCTTGTGGAATTAATCAAACTGGCCAATCTGATCATCAACATAACCAAATCCATGGCGTGCGCCAATCGGGTGCAATCCATTTTTGAAATTGAAACCGGCATGAAAAATTATCCAGAAGTTTCGGGTGCGGTACAGAATGAGGATGCGATCCGCTTTGAACATGTGACCATGCAGTACACGGAAGGTGCGGATGCGGCTCTGACGGATATTACCTTTTCCGTGAAGCGCGGTGAGACGGTAGGTATCATTGGAGGCACCGGCAGCGGTAAATCCACGCTGGTACAGCTGATTCCCCGCTTCTACGATGTGCTGGACGGTTGCGTGACCGTCAACGGAATCGATGTGCGGGCGCAGAATGAGGCGGATTTACGCGGGCGCATCGGCTATGTACCACAGAAGGCGGTACTTCTGCGTGGATCGGTGCGGGATAATCTCCGCATGGGTAACCACAACACCACCGATGCGGAATTGTGGCATGCCATGGAAATCGCGCAACTCAAAGACGTAATCACCGCCAAAGACGGCGGATTGGATTATCCGATTGAACAAGGCGGAAAGAATCTATCCGGCGGTCAGCGCCAGCGATTGACCATCGCCCGCGCGCTGGTGCGCAAGCCGGAAATCCTGATTCTGGACGACAGCGCGTCCGCTTTGGATCTGGCAACGGATGCAGCTTTGCGCCGTGCCCTGCGGGGCTTGGATCCGGACACCACCGTGATCGTCGTGTCCCAGCGGACATCGTCCCTGGTCCATGCGGACAAAATTATCGTTCTGGATGACGGATGCATGGTGGGAATGGGAACCCACGATGAACTGCTGCAGAATTGCCCCGTGTATCAAGAAATCCACTATTCCCAGTATCCGGAAAAGGAGGCGGGACGATGAAAAAGAGAAACCAAGTTCCTACCACCATCGGCAAGGTATTTTTGTACATGAAAAAATACCGTTGGCTTATTGCGGTCTCCCTGTTTCTTGCGCTTTCTTCCGTGGTGCTGACATTGTATGTCCCAATCCTCATCGGACGTGCCATCGATGATATTGTCGAGGCGGGACAGGTGAATTTTTCCCGCATTGTTCCGCTTCTGGCTGAGGCGTGCATTCTGGTTGCACTGACCACAGTACTGCAATGGATCATGAACACGGTAAACAACCGGATCACGTACAGCGTGGTGCGGGATGTACGAGGCGAAGCCTTTTCCCACATTCAGGAACTGCCGCTTTCCTATCTGGACAGACACCCCAGCGGAGCAATCGTCAGCCGTGTTATCGCGGACGCCGATCAATTTGCCGACGGATTGCTGATGGGATTTACCCAATTGTTCACCGGTATCGCAACGATTGTGGGCACACTCATCTTTATGCTGACGATCCATCCGCTGATCGCAGTTGTGGTGGTGGTTCTCACGCCAGTATCGTTGCTGGTGGCCAAATTTATTGCCTCGCGCACCTATTCCATGTTTCATAAACAATCCGAAGTACGCGGCACCCAAACCGCACTCATCGATGAAATTCTTGGGAATCAAAAACTGGTCCGAGCGTTTTCCTATGAGGAGACGGCTCTTTCCCGTTTTGATGATGTCAACAGTGAGTTGGAGAAGTGCTCCCTGAAAGCGATCTTTTTCTCCTCTCTTGTGAACCCGACCACCCGCTTTGTGAATAGTTTGGTATATGCCGCTGTTGCATTGAGCGGTGCAATCGCTGCCGTCTCCGGCACGTTATCGATCGGTTCACTGAGCTGTTTTTTGAGTTACGCCAACCAATATACGAAGCCCTTCAATGAGATCTCCGGCGTGATCACCGAGCTGCAAAACGCCCTCGCCTGCGCCTCCCGTTTGTTTGAACTGATCGAAGCACCCGCACTAACTCCGGATGCGGCGGATGCAGATTCGCTGGAGCACGCGGCAGGCCGTGTAGATTTGCACGATGTTACCTTCTCCTATACCCCGGAGCAATCCCTGATCCGCAACTTGAATTTGCACGTCCAGCCCGGTCAGCGCATTGCCATCGTAGGCCCCACCGGATGCGGCAAAACAACGCTGATCAATTTGCTGATGCGTTTCTATGACGTAAATTCAGGATGTATATCCATAGATGGATTCTCCTTGTCTTCCCTGGCGCGGGCGAATCTGCGGAAAAATTTCGGCATGGTGCTTCAAGATACCTGGCTGAAATCCGGCACAGTCCGGGAAAATATCAAATTCGGTTCGCCGGATGCCAGCGACGAAGATATGATTCGCGCCGCCAAGGCTTCCCATGCCCACAACTTCATCCGTCGCCTGCCGCAGGGGTATGATACCGTGATCGGTGAAGACGGAGGAACCTTATCGCAGGGACAGAAGCAGTTGCTTTGCATTTCCCGCGTCATGTTGTGTCTGCCCCCCATGCTGATCCTGGACGAGGCCACCTCCTCCATCGATACACGAACAGAAATACGTATTCAGAAAGCGTTTCAGGCCATGATGGAGGGCCGCACCAGCTTTATTGTCGCTCACCGTCTTTCCACAATCCGCGAGGCCGATATGATTCTCGTCATGAATCAAGGAAATGTAATTGAACAAGGCACGCACGAAGAGTTGTTGGCAAAAAATGGATTTTACACCCAGCTTTACAACAGTCAATTCGGCGAATGATACAAATCGGCGGTATAATTACTGCGATCTATTGACATCTTTGCATAAAACT
This sequence comes from Eubacteriales bacterium, assembly GCA_045539595.1. Taxonomy (GTDB): domain Bacteria; phylum Bacillota; class Clostridia; order Oscillospirales; family CAG-272; genus SIG701. Next base: position 49,295 of record JAZQFQ010000016.1, read on the forward strand.
GGTATAATTATTTTTAGAGAAAACGTATGTGCTTTCTATCACTATTCCCAAAGAAAACGAGGCTTATCCTATGAATGATTCTTCCCTTCAGCGCGGCGGTATCCGTGTTGAAATTGAGCATATCTTCCCCATCATCAAAAAATGGCTGTATTCCGAAAAGGAAATCTTCTTGCGCGAAATCGTATCCAATGCCTGTGACGCCGTGACAAAACTACGCCGTCTTTCCTCTCTGGGCGAGGTAAAGGATCTGGATTTATCCGGCGCTAAGATTCAAGTTATTTTGGATAAATCGGAGAAAACCATCACCGTCACGGATACCGGTATCGGCATGACGGAGGAGGAATTACAGAAATATATCTGCCAGATCGCGCTCTCCGGTGCTTTGGATTTCGTACAGAAGTACGAAAATGCCGACACCTCTGCTGAATCCGGCATTATCGGCCATTTTGGGCTTGGCTTTTATTCTTCTTTCATGGTCAGCGATACTGTGGATGTGATCACTCGTTCGTACACATCGGACCGTGTGATCAAATGGAGCTGCACAGAAGCCGGCGAATACCAGATTCAGTCCGACTATGAGGATGACGATCTGCTGGACGGACACGGAACAGCTGTCATTATGCATATCAGCGAAGAGGGTGAAGAATTTCTCAATGCATATCGCCTCAAAGAAGTGCTCAACAAATATTGTGCATTCATGCCGGTGGACGTGTATTTTGAGGATGCGGCTGAGGAGCAGAAAGAAGATGCTGCACCGGCTCCCATCAATGATACAAATCCCCTGTGGCTTCGTCAACCATCCGACATTACGGATGAGGAATACAAGGCTTTTTATCACAAGGTTTTCGGTGATTTCAAGGATCCCTTGTTCTATATTCACCTCCGTGCCGATTATCCGTTGAATTTCAAGGGAATTCTGTACTTCCCCCGTATTTCCAACGAGTATGAAAGTCTGGAAGGACAGGTCAAGTTGTTCTACAACCAGGTATTCGTGGCGGACAACATAAAAGAAGTCATCCCCGAATATCTTCTTATGCTGAAGGGCGTTCTGGATTGCCCGGAGATGCCGCTGAACGTTTCCCGCAGTTATCTGCAGAACAGCGGATATGTGAGCAAAATTTCCGCTCATATCACAAAAAAGGTGGCGGATAAGATCAATTCCCTGTTCAACACAGAACGGGAGAAGTTTGAGGAATTGTGGCGTGATCTGAAGACCTTCGTGGAATACGGATGTATGCGCGATCGCAAGTTTTACGACCGCGTAAAAGACAGTTTGCTTCTGGAAAAGTGCAGCGGCGGATTTGTCACGCTGAATGAATATCTGGAACAAGCCAAAGAAAAGCACGAGAACAAAGTGTATTATGCAACGGATAAAGTGGCACAATCCCAATATATCTCCCTTCTGGAAAAGGAAGAACTGGAAGTAATCCTTCTGGATCGGGTTCTGGACACGCAATTTATCAATGTAATTGAGAATAACCATGACGGAGTAAAATTTGTACGCGTTGATGCGGAGATCGCCGATGCGCTCCAAAACAGCGAAGCAGCCCCGGAATGCACCGGCGCTGTATCCGTATTCGAGAAGGTTGTACAGGATGGCGTAAAGGTGGAGGTCCAGCATATCAAGAACAATGATGTGCCCGCCATTCTGACCGTGTCCGAAGAAAGTCGCCGCATGGATGACATGATGAAAATGTATGGCATGCCTGGCGGCAGTGCCGGCAACTTCCCTTTGGAATCCAGATTGGTACTGAACGCCGCCAGCGATCTGATCCGGAAAATCGACGCACTGTACGAAAGTGACAGCGGAAAAGCGGAGGTGTTGGCCCGTCAGATTTTCGCCCTTTCCGTTCTCAGTCAGCGAAAACTGACGGCGGACGAATTGAATGATTTCCTTACCGACAGTTATTCCCTTTTGTCTATGCTGTAATATGAGTACAGAACGAAACATTCGCGTCCTGCGTCAGAATGAAAACACAGTTCACTCCATGACAGACAACGCAGAGATTCTCCATAACGGTATTCTCTCTGAGGCACTCCGTATCTGGAAGATTAACCCGTCGGAGTATTCACCGAAGGATATCTATTCGGATATTGTTTCCGGGAATCTGTGTACTGTCGATTTTGCCCGCTTCTGCTATCGATGCACAAAAGAAACCGAAGAACAAGGATTGCTTGAATCTCTGCTGCCTGAATCCGTTTTTGTGGATGACGAAATACGGGACGCCTGCATCGCTTACCAGCACAATATGTATACGGACCGTGCCTTCGGCGTTTTTGCAAAAACAAAGACGAACGCCTCTGCCCGCTACCTTCCTTCGCTGGCATCGGTTTGCGAAGAGGTGTACTATGGGCGATGCGGATACTGCCTTCTGCCGATTTATTCCTCCCAGGACGGTATTCTGACTGCCTTCACCCGTATGATCACCAAGTACGATCTGAAGATCGATACGACCTGTGATGTAAGCATTCAGGAGGGTGACGCCATCCTGCGCTTTGCGCTGCTGCGGCGTGGATTGAGTACTACCGCATGTGATCCTTGTTATGTGCAGATCAACGCTGTCTTGCCGGAAACGGTGCAAATCGGTGCACTGCTGTCTTCCTGTGAAACCTTACATGCAGAGATCACAGAGTTAGTTACAATGCCGCTTTCCTACACAAACGATACAATTTCCTACACCGTTCGTTTCCGCATTGCATCCGATGCTCTCCTCGCTCTATTGCTGTTCTTGCAAGCAACACTGGATAACTACTCCCTTGAAGGGATTTTTACCATGATTCATGACAAATAATTTTTGAAAGGATACACATTATGTCTGACTACAAAGAGAATTACACTCGATGGCTGAACGATCCTATGGTGGATGACGCTACCAAACAAGAGGTACGCGCCATGGAAGCCGACGATGAAATAAAAGGCGCCTTCACCGGCTATATGTCCTTCGGCACCGCCGGTCTGCGTGCCGAGATGGGTGCCGGTACGGCGAAAATGAATCTGTACACCGTGGCCCATGCCACAGAAGGACTGGCCCGATTGATTCTGAAAACTCCCGGCGGTAAAGAGCGCGGTGTGGCCATTTGCTATGACAGCCGCAACAACTCTCAAGCATTCGCGCATCGCGCCGCTGAGGTTCTTTCCGCAGACGGTATCCGTGTGTATCTTTTCCCGGAAATGCGCCCCACGCCGGTTTTGTCCTTCGCCATCCGTGATTTGAATTGCATTGCCGGTATCAATATCACCGCGTCCCACAATCCCTCTGAATACAACGGATACAAAGCATACTGGGAAGACGGCGGCCAGCTTCCGCCGGATCACGCGGCCACCGTTGCCGCCGAGATCGCCTCAGTGGATATTTTCCGGGACGTTCCCACATCCGGCAAAGCCAACTCCGCTTTGATCACCGTTACCGATTCCTCGCTGGATGAGCGGTATATGGAAAAGGTGCTGGAGCAGGCGGTAAATCCGGACGCCATCCCCGCCGTTGCCGATGATATGGCTATCGTGTACACACCTTTGCACGGCACTGGTGCCACTCTGGTGCCACAGCTTCTGAAAAAAGCCGGCTTAAAAAAACTGTATACCGTGGATGAGCAGATGGTCCCGGACGGAAACTTCCCAACGGTCAAGTTTCCGAATCCCGAATTCCCTGAGGCATTCGCACTGGGCCGCGAAATCGCCAACAAGGTAGGCAGCGATCTGATCGTCGCGACAGACCCGGACGCAGATCGCGTCGGCGTGATGGCCAAGGATAAAAACGGCGAATTCCATTGCATCACCGGTAATCAGATGGGCGCACTGCTTTTGGAGTACATTGCTACAGCCTTTGAGAAGACCGGCAAGATGCCTGCCGAGCCCTACGCCGTGAAAACAATCGTTACCAGCGAACTCTGCACACGCATTTGTGAGGCCCATGGCGTACATCTGTACAATGTACTGACCGGTTTCAAATTCATTGGAGAAGTGATCAAGAATCACGAAATTTCCGGTCACGGCACCTTCCTTTTGGGCTTTGAGGAAAGCTACGGCTACTTGAAAGGCACGTACGCTCGGGATAAGGATGCCGTGGTGGCTTCCCTGCTCATTTGCGAAATGGCTGCCTATTATAAAACACGCAGCATGACACTCATGGATGCGCTGAACGAAATTTTTGAGAAATACGGCTACTTCCGCGAAAGCGTTATCAGCATTTCCATGAGCGGCGTGGATGGAAAAGAAAAAATGGCCGCTATGATGCGCGGCCTGCGACAGAATCCTCCCACGGAGATTGGCGGAAAGAAACTTGCCATCTTCAAGGATTTCCTGGAGGAGAGGGCTGTGGATCTGCGAAGCGGCGCCGCATACGGCACGGGACTTCCGAAATCCGATGTGCTTTACTATCTGATGGAAGATGACAATCTGGTTGTTGTTCGCCCGTCCGGAACGGAGCCGAAGGTAAAGGTATACATTCTTGCCAACGGTAAAGATGAGGCAGTTGCCAACGCCAATGCAGAAGCCTGCATTTCCGGTGCACGCAAATTGATTGAAGGATAATTAAAAATGGCGGGACAATGTGAATTGTCCCGCCACAGTTTTTATTTATCAATATAATCGGAAAACAGGATCGCGCAAATACCAATGTCTTTATACGAATCGCCAATGTACATAGATTCTCTCTGGATTCCTTCAAAGACCATACCGGCTTTTTCCATAACACGGCGACTGCGAGCGTTGCCCACGATATATTTCGCTTCAATCCGGTGCAAATTCAAGGTAAAGAAGCCAAATCGCATAACGGCACGAACCGCTTCCACAGCAATGCCGCGCCCCCAGTAATCCGGATTCAGTACGTATCCGATTTCCCCCACATTATGAGCGTACGAAAACGAGGTAAAGCCGCAGGTGCCGATCATTTTGCCGCTTTCCTTCCATGTGACTGCCCAATCGTAAAATTCACCTGTCCGGTATCGTGTGGCCACATAAGCAAGATAACGCATGGTATACGTAGGGTTTGGATGAGGATCCCATGTGAGGAAGCGCGTCACATCCGGACTGCAGGCATATTCGTACATATCCTTGTAGTCCGTTTTTTTCATGCGCCGAAGGATCAATCGCTCCGTGATGATTTCGGGAGGATCCCGGAAATAGCGAATTACTGTATCTTTGTTCATATAACTCCACAATAGTTCATTGATGCACATATTCATTATATACCGTATTACGGATGTTTGCAAGATATGCAATATGTTTTGGAATTGTTAAATTAAAAATTTTGCATTGAAGAAGAACGAAAATTGTGGTATTATATAATATATTGCAAAATTCGGAGGATTGCATCATGCAAAAAACAATCGCCTTTATCGGCGTTGGAAATATGGGATCGGCTATTTTGAACGGTATGCTCCAGAGCCAATCATTTTCGCCAGATAATATCATCGTGTTCGATACGGATATCGATAAATGCCGACGTTTCACCGAGATGGGATGCCGCTGTGCGGTCGATGCGGTTACCGCCGTGACCCGGGCAGATGTAGTTCTGTTGGCGGTAAAACCCCAATTGATTGACAGCGTAATGGAAGGATTTTCCTCCAGTGCGAATGGGAAATTGATTATTTCCATTGCCGCGGGCGTCACCATCGACCGCATCGCTGCCGCATTGCCCGGTGCGCTTGTAATCCGCGTTATGCCCAATACGCCGCTGCAGGTTGGCCAGGGAGTCAGTGCACTCTGCCGCGGCCAAAATGTCAGTGATGCAGATTACGCCCTGGCGTGCCGGATCTTCTCTTGCTCCGGTATGATCTTCGAAACCACGGAAAACCTACTGAATCCCATCACGGCGCTAACATCCAGTTCCATTGCCTATTTTGCCCGCTTTATCGGCGATATGTGCGCATGGGGTAAAAAGAACGGATTTGAGGATGCGGAGTCCCTTTTGGAACTGGTTTGCCGCTCTGCCGCCGGCACAGCAGAAATGCTTATGAAAACGGAATTCACCCCCGCTGCATTGGAAGCCGCAGTTACATCTCCCCGCGGAACCACGGAACGGGCCATGGCGGTTTTCACCGAACGCGATCTGGGCTCTATTGTCTGTGACGCCATGGACGCCTGCCGTGCCAGAGCAGATGAGCTCTCCGGAAACTGATTCATAGATTGGGACAAGGATGCATATATTCAACCAAACGAGTTTCTCGGGAGGTTGTTATCCATGAATGGTTTTGCCGCAGCACCGCGATTGTCATGGAATCGTGCTTTCTGCACTGCCTTGTTTGTACTGGTTGTAACGGGAATATCCGTTGTTTTCGGGTTTCATCTTACACGAATGTTCTACGGAGATTCCTTCTTTCAGTTCCATATCCAACGCACGGACCCCTATGCAGGCTGTGATTTTTTCACGGAGTACGCCATGTGTGCGTCCCGTCTTTGCCGGCCTCTTCTTCTGCAAGCCTTGATTCTCTGGCTGGCACCGTACACAGTTTTTGACCTCCCACTCACTTCTGCTGTATTTCTCGCACGAGGCATCTCCCTTGGCTCTGCGTTATACGTATGCCGCATCGCAAAGGCGGACATCTTCGTGTTTGCACTGCCGCTTCTGTATGCGATGATCAGTGCCGTGCTTGTTTTATTCACCTATTCCCTGCGAGGACAAAATTCCCCTCGCCCTCTGCGTGAAACCTGTGTCCATTTTCTTGTGGCTGCCGGTTTCATTTTCATGATTCAAATTTTATCACCTTTGATTTTATAAGAAAGGATCGCGTTTTTCGAAATGAACCGGAATTACACAAACGAAACGGAAGAAAAAAAGACTCGTTTTAACTTATTTGAACGCATTCGGAAGGAACGGGAGGGAGTATCTCCTGATGAACCGAAAGTCCTTGATAATCCTACGATTGGAAACTTTTTTAAACTCCTTGGCCGTAAGATCAATACGCTCCTGAGTGTAAATCTGTTATTTGTCTTCGGTAACTTTCCCATATTCTTCATTCTTCTTGCAGCAACCGGATATTTTTCCACCCAAAGTTTTTCTCCCTACTATCAGCAATTTGCACCGCTGCTGGGTGCGTCCTATTTTGAGCAGTCTCCGCTTATGGCATCCCTGATGGGTGTGTACGGAATGCAAGCCACTGTGTCGGTTCCGTCGACCACCACATTTATTCTGTACGGTCTGGGCGCGCTGGTACTGCTCACATTTGGTCTTGTAAACGTGGGAACCACCCACCTTCTGCGCAGCATGGTACGGGAGGAAGGCATGTTCATAATGTCTGATTTCTGGCAGGCTATTCGACGCAATTTCAAGCAAGGATTGATTTACGGTATCCTTGATCTGCTGATTATGGGGATCTTGGGATATGACTTACTGTACTTCTATTTGAATCTTTCATCCGGCGATACTATGATCTATATCTTCTTTTTCCTGACATTTGCTATGTGTATTGTATATACTTTCATGCGTATGTACATATATCTTATGATGATAACATTTGACCTGAGCATCATGAAACTTCTGAAGAATGCCCTCTTTTTTGCCATCCTCGGAATCAAGCGAAATATTATGGCGCTTCTTGCCGTGATTGTTATGGTGGCGCTCTGGTTTGTGCTGCGTGTGGCTTTCTTCCCGTTGGCCGTCATTCTTCCGTTTATTTTGATGTTCTCCGTGTGCGGCCTGGCGTCGGCTTATGCCGCTTATCCCAAGATCAAAGAGATCATGATCGATCCTTATTACAAGGAAAACAGAGAATAATTGCAAAGACTGCTGCGAGGTACTCGCAGCAGTCTTTTTCGTGCAACGGTTATTTGGAATGGATCAGTTCAGACACGCTTACAAAGGTATACCCCCGCTGAAGCAGTCTGGGAATCACCAAACGAATGGCATCCGGTGTGGGTGACGGAGCACCTCCAATAAAATCATGGCACAATATGATATCGCCGCATTTTATATTGCTTTCAATCGTAGCCACGATTTCATCGGATGTGGGATGCATCCAATCCAGTGTATCTACGGTCCAGAGTATAATATCATAATCCAGTTTACGGGCCGCGTCGCAAACCTGCTGGTTGTATAAGCCTCCCGGCGGGCGAAGCAGCTTCGTTCTCTGCTCGGCAATGCGAAGAATGGCATCCTCGGCGTGCGTGATTTCATCACATATGCAGTTTACAGAATGTTCCTTCAGGTTTTTATGCAGATAGGTGTGATTGCCGATTTCATGTCCTTCCTGCTGTATCCTGCAAACCAATTCTGGATACCGCTCCGCATTTTCGCCGATGATGAAAAACGTTCCGCGGACACCGTATTCTTTCAATATATCCAGAATGATCGGAGTGTAGACAGGATGGGGGCCGTCGTCAAAGGTTAAGGCGATCTTGTTCTGTTCATTCATATGGGAGGAATACACATACTCCGGCCTGCCCCCCGCATAATCCGCGCGCACAGGAAGCGATGCCCCGCCTGCCATCACAAGAACACTCATGATGCCTGCTACTATCTGTGATTGCTTCATTGCCGCTCCTGCCTTTGCTTATTATGCCGCGTTCTCTTGTGCTGTCAACTCGTCCAACGTGCCAAAACGGTATCCTCTTGCCTTTAACTCTGTAATCAAGCGGCCCATGATTGCAGCATTCGTTGCCGATGTGGGATGCAGAAGAAGGACCTCTCCGTTGTGCAAACCGCCGAGGATTTTGTTCATGGCATCGTCCGGACTCATCTGGCGTTCATTGTCCCAATCCACGTAACCAAAGCTCCAGAAGATCGTTTTATAGCCGCCATCACTGGCGAATTGCAGGTTTTCTTCGGAGAAACGTCCCTCCGGAGGGCGATAGTATTTAGCGATTTCCACACCGGCCGCTTCCCTGCAGACAGTTTCCAAGCGACTCAACTCATCAAGAAATGCTTCACCTGTGTGATATTTCGTCATGTCGTGGTGCTTGGCCGTATGATTACATACGAGATGTCCTTCCTCCGCCATTCGTTTAATCAGTTCCGGATTCTTTGTCACGAGATTCTCCAAAACAAAAAATGCACCGGGGACATTTTCCGCTTTCAGTGTATCCAGGATTTTTGAAATATTGCCATTTTCATATCCGGCATCAAACGTCAGATAGATCACTTTTTCCGGGGCGGACGGATCCGCATTCTTATTATCAATATAGAATCCGCTGTATTTTTCAACAAATGACATTTCCGCGTCACATTTTGGTTGTGTTCCATCCTTAACGTGACAGCAGTACCAATTGTACGGTTTGGTTTTATTGTTTGCGCCATATACCGGAGTTACCAGCAGAGCACACAACAAAACCGGCAGAATTCGTTTCATCATTTTCATGTCATTCTCCTTTCTTTTCTGTCCATAGTCTATCACATTTTTCTGCCGTTAACCGTTGTAAAACTTCCCTTGCGTGCCTTTTGATTTATTTACACCAGCCTGATGTATATTTATTCGTGTTACATTTAATATAGTGTATATTATTCAAAATGCACGAAAATTTGAAGAATAATTTTTCATATTCGTATGGCATTATGCTTGACTTATTTCCTCAACAGTTGTATAATGTTAGTATTGTAAAATTATATTTGCGGAGGCATATCATGAAAAAGGAAATTAAAAAAATTCTGCTTGCATATTCCGGTGGTCTGGATACGTCCATCATCATTCCGTGGCTGAAGGAAAACTATGAGGGCTGCGAAGTAATCGCCGTTTCCGCTGACGTTGGTCAGGGCACGGAGTTGGACGGTCTGGAAGAAAAGGCCCTCAAGACCGGCGCATCCAAGCTCTACATCGAAGATCTGCGCAAGGAATACATCGAAGAATATATTTGGCCCTGCCTGAAGGCCGGTGCCAAGTACGAGGAGTACCTCCTTGGTACATCCCATGCCCGCCCCTGCATCGCAAAGCGTCTGGTTGAGATCGCTAAAAAAGAAGGTGCGGATGCCATCTGCCACGGCTGCACCGGTAAGGGTAACGACCAGGTACGTTTTGAATTGACCATCAAGGCATTTGCTCCCGACATGGAGATCATCGCTCCTTGGCGTATATGGGATATTCAGTCCCGTGAAGAGGAGATCGATTACGCAGAGGCGCACAATATTCCCCTGAAAATCAATCGCGAAACCAACTATTCCAAGGATAAGAACCTGTGGCATCTGAGCCACGAGGGTCTGGATCTGGAAAGCCCCGCCAATGAGCCCAATTATCTGAAGGACGGCTTCCTGGAACTGGGTGTGGCCCCCGAAATGGCACCCGATACTCCCACCTATGTAACTATTCACTTCGAAAAAGGTATTCCTACCGCTGTGGACGGCGTTGAAATGGATGCGGTAACCCTGGTGGAAACACTGAACAAAATCGGCGGCGCTAACGGTATCGGCATTCTTGACATCGTGGAAAACCGTCTGGTCGGTATGAAGAGCCGCGGTGTATACGAAACTCCCGCCGGAACGATCCTTTACAAGGCACACGACGTTCTGGAAACCATCACGCTGGACAAGGAAACCTCTCATTTCAAGGCAATCGTTGCGCAAAAGCTGGGCGAATTGGTTTACAACGGTCAGTGGTTCACTCCTTTGTGCCGCGCAATCGCTGCATTTGTGGATGACACCCAGAAGACCGTTACCGGTGATGTAAAGCTGAAGCTGTACAAGGGTAATCTGGTCAATGCAGGCGTTACTTCGCCCTACACCCTGTACGATGAGCAGACCGCATCTTTCGGCGTAGACGAAGATTACAACCAGAAGGATGCGGAGGGCTTCATCAATCTGTTTGGTCTTCCTCTGAAGGTCCGCGCCAAACTTCTCGGTCCCTGGAACGACTAATTTCGCATAATTTGAGGTATTCATGAAAGGTAAAATGTGGGACGCGCGTTTTGCAAAAGCAACCGATGCGCGTGTGAACGATTTTAATTCATCCATTTCATTCGACTGGCGCATGTATCACTGCGATATTGCGGGATCCATTGCGCATGCTACCATGCTGGGTGAATGCGGCATTATTGATGCCGGCGAATCCGAGAAAATCGTAGCGGAACTCCGGCGTATTGAAGCAGATATCGACAGCGGTGCACTGGCTATCGATCCGGAAGCGGAAGATATTCATATGTTCATCGAGGCTGTTCTGACAGAGCGGATCGGCGAAACAGGAAAGCGTCTGCATACAGCACGCAGCCGCAACGATCAGGTGGCGCTGGATATCCGTATGTATCTGAAGGAACAGATCCTGGCCGTGAAGGTGCTGGTGACTTCCCTCCTCTCTGCCATTGAGACAAAGGCTTCGGAAAACATACATACCGTTATGCCGGGCTATACGCATCTGCAGCGCGCGCAGCCCCTCACATTTGCCCATTATATTCTTGCCTATGCACAGATGTTTATGCGCGATATCAAGCGTCTGGATGATGTCTATGCGCGCACGAACGTTATGCCCCTCGGGTCCGGAGCGCTGGCGGCAACCACCTACCCCATCGATCGCCATCGTGTAGCTGAGTTGTTGGGATTTGATGCTGTGACGGAAAACAGCATCGACGGCGTTTCCGATCGCGATTTCGTTATTGAACTGGCAAGTGCCTTGTCCATGCTAATGATGCATATGAGCCGATTCTCTGAGGAAATTATCCTCTGGTGCTCCTCGGAATTCCGCTTCATTGAGTTGGATGACGCATACTCCACCGGCTCCTCCATCATGCCGCAGAAGAAAAATCCGGACGTTGCCGAATTGGTGCGCGGTAAGACCGGTCGTATCTACGGAGATCTGACCACCCTTCTTACCATGATGAAAGGTCTCCCGCTGGCGTACAACAAGGATATGCAGGAGGACAAGGAAGCGATCTTTGATGCGCTGGACCACACACAGCTTGCTGTAGAGGTATTTACGGCCATGTTCGCTACCATGCGTGTCAATGCACATATTATGCGCCGCGCGGCCGCACAGGGCTTTATCAATGCCACAGACTGCGCCGATTACCTTGTCAAGCGCGGCATGGCCTTCCGCGATGCATACAAGATCAGCGGAAAACTCGTCGCTTACTGCATTGCCGAGAACACGACGCTGGAGGAACTTTCCCTTGACACCTTCCGTAGTTTCTCGGATTCCTTCGATAAGGATGTGTACGACGCGATTGATCTGGACAACTGTGTGAATCGCCGCACAGCGTACGGCGGCCCTTCTCCCGAGTCCGTTCAGCATCAAATCGATCTCTTGCACGATTTCATCCTGCAAAACACATAACGCAAAACCGGCTGAGCAAATGCTCAGCCGGTTTTATTTACGGAAGCAGGGGAATTTCGGTCATGCGCAGTTTAGCGCAGCCGTAGGGATACAGTTGAATCTCTTCCACCTCACCGATCGGATCGCGGGATGCCGGAACTTTGGCACAAACCGTGTTGTAGCCATCCTCGAATCCCCAATCAATTTTCTGTACATTTGTATGAATTACAAGGGGCGGCATAGTCGATGAAAAAGGATACTCTCCGATTTCCTGATGTTCGACGACGGCTTTTTTCGAACTGTACGCATAATTCCAGTCGGATGTGGGGATAAATTCATAATCGCAATAGGGGAATTTTCGCTCCACATCGTGCAGAACATATTCGCGCATTCTCTTTTCATGTGTAATGGGGACAGAAAAGATCAGAGAACCGCGCTGAACTGTTGTAAGCTGATTCGGGCGGGCATTGAAGCACACATCGCAATCGTATGTGATAGTAATCTTCTTATGGTCGCCGGAACAAATAGTAAATACCGCCTCATCCCCGTGGAAAGGAGTTTCATTGATTCGAATGTTTTTAGCAAATGACGGTATGCGAATGTGGAAAACAAACTCCTTCTCCGTGTCGATTGTATACACGAAACTATTATCAAAAGGATAAGCCGTCTCGCAAAGAATATGAACGCCGTCTGCATTTAATTCGGACGGAACCGAGATAGCGTGAAGAATTTCCTTCTCCCGATGCATAAATGCGGATAAAACGAATTTGGGCCATCCCTGGTTAAAGTTTGCCGTGCAGCAACCGTAGTTCGGTTCCAGTCCAAACAAATGTGCCTCCGGGCCGTTGGTACGAAATACAGATTTTCCGGGGAATCTCTGGCAGGCGATCTGATTGCTCATCTGTACGTACTGATGTGTCCACATGTCGTCACTGATTGTAGCCGGCAAGGCGTTGAAAGCAAGCAGTTCCAATCGTTCCGCCCACTTTCTATCACCTGTGCAGGCATAAAGAATCTCATATGAATACATCTGCTCGACAACACTGCACAGTTCCGTTCCCTGGATCGGGCTAAGCCCGGACAAGCACTCATCCCCGGTAAAGGTGCCCACCGGTGTTCCATTGTAGGAATTCAGCGTTTTGTACATTTCCTCGGCGCGATCGGAGTAGTCTTCTCTGAAAAAAGAAGCAGTCAGCACTTCGTATTTCAGTGCCATACAAATGTTTACAATATGGGTCTCATAGGTCCATGCGTTGAGCGGGCGTTCCCACTTCTGCATGCACGCAAGATAATCCTGCCCCTGCTGCCGCAGAATCTTGGCCAGATCGATCAGCCAGTCTTCCTTACAGCGACTATAAAGCCATTCAATAGCTATAAAGCATTCGAACCAGCGGAACTTTCCCCAGGCAAACAAATGCACTGTTTCATCGCACAGTAATGTGTAGTAATTTTTTAAAATATTATATACTACGTCAGGTACCCGCTCATCACGGGAGCATTCATAATATACAGTCAACACTTTCGTGATCAATTGAACAGCCCATGTATCATATTTCGGGCGTTCCTCTTTACTGCACGGGCAAATCCATCCATCCTCTTCCTGACGGGCGATAATTGCATCGATATACCGTTTTGCACGCGCAATCATGCCCTCATTCTCCAGCAGATACGCCAGCGGAACAAAGCCATCCAGCCAATACGGTACGCGCTCCCAGCCCTCCGCGTCGCCGCCAATCCACGAACTGTCGCGCACATCCCGCCATACTTTATCCAGATTTCCGCTCAGGCCATCGGCCTGTATCTCCAACTGTCTCTTCACCCAACCCTTTGGTTTTAGCTCATTGGACGTGTAAAAATCCCATGCACGCATAACAATCACCCCGTTGTATAGTATATATGGATTTTATCACACATGAATTGTATATGCCATTGTGATTATCACAAATATTGTTGACAATATCACAGTTTTTTGTTATACTATCCTTGGTGATGCTATGAGAGGAATTGATCTGAATAAACCAATCACATACCAGTATGCATCCATGCGTTATTTTTCTCCGGGGGAGCGGCACATTACGCGTTTTTGCATGCACGACGTTTTGCTGATGGTATTTGATGGAGTTCTGCGTTTTAATGAAGATAATACAGAGTATGAAGTGCATGCAGGCGAATATCACATTCAGAAAAGCAACAGTTATCAGACGGGATATGTTGTTAGCGACTCTCCCAAATATTTTTTTGTTCATTTTCACGGCAGTTGGCAGGATGATGGACCGGTACTTCCCTTCAGCGGCACGTTCGACTCCGTACGTCTAAAAGACCACATGGAAGAGCTCGATCGCCTGTCGCATACCAATTCCTCCCTGTTAAGCAAAACGGCGAAATTCCTTGCCTTGCTGGAACAGTTGATCCATAAGGATTACGTTCCCACGCTGGCAGATCAAATTGCGCAATACATTCAAATGGAAGACCTGCAGACAGTTTCCCTTGAAAAAACATGCCATTACTTCAATTTCAGCAAAAACCACATCATTAACACACTAAAAAAGCAATACGGTGTCACGCCGGTAGAATACATCCATCGCGTAAAAATAGAGCGGGCAAAATACTTGCTTGAGGTTACCTCGGACTCCACAGAACACATCGCTTCCGAATGCGGATTTAATGATTACTCTCACTTTTACAAAGTTTTCACACGTATGACGGGGGTATCTCCCACTGCGTTTCGAAAATCCAAGCAAATCGTGCACACTATACTGTAAAAAGAGATATGCCGTCAGGCATATCTCTTTTGATTATTTATTGCCGTAGGTTCCTTCTGTATCGAATACAACGGAAGGAGCATCCTCCTTAGCACGGGAGGTTTTGATCTTTTCCTGCAAATATGTCCAGAACTCTTCCCCATCGTTGGGCAGGTCTACATAATCATTCTTCCAGGTGGAAAGCATCATAGCATTGGAAATGGAAAGTCCGTTGATTCCATCGTAACCGGGTGCAAGGAGTTCTTCCCCATTCAAGAGGTGATTGGTGAAGTTTTTCAAAATACCCACGTGCTGCTCGCCGCCGTTGGGGAAACGGATCTCTTCCACCGTGCTATCAACCTTCTTGAAGCCCTCTGTGGTGGTAAAGCAATGGGTGCGCTCATCCACAGCCAACTTCGTATAGGTCAAAACGCCGCTGTCATATACCAATTTACCCTTAGAACCACTGATCTCCAGACGATTGGTGCCGGGGCATTCGCCGGTTGTAGTGATGAACACGCCGGTGGCGCCGTTGGCATATTCCGCATACGCGGTAACATCGTCCTCCACCTCGATATCGTGATATTTGCCGAAGGAACAGAACGCTCGGATCTTGGTAGGCATGCCGAATATCCACTGCCACAGATCCAGGTTGTGGGGGCACTGATTCAAAAGAACGCCGCCGCCCTCACCGGCCCATGTGGCACGCCATCCGCCGCTGTTGTAATAAGCCTGTGTACGGTACCAATCTGTGATGATCCACACACAACGTTTCAATTCACCCAATTCACCGGACTGCACAATTTCGCGCATCTTCTGATAAGCGGGGTTGGTGCGTTGGTTGTACATGATACCAAACACCTTACCGCTTTCCTTGGCGGTCTGCATAAACTCTACGATGTTCTTAGTGTATACGCCAATGGGCTTCTCGCTGAGAACATGGAGACCTGCATGGAATGCATCCGTGCCAATTACAGGATGGAGATAGTGGGGCGTTGCGATCAGGACCACATCCATATTGCCTGCGGCAAACATGTCCTTATAATCGATGAAATAGGTGATCTCGTCACCGTACACGCCCTTAGCCCAATCCAAACGATCCTGCTTGATATCACAAACAGACGTGAGAACCGCTCCGGGAACCTTGCCGTCTTTAAAACTCTTCAGATGGCTGGATCCCATATTACCAAGACCGATAATACCATATCTTACCTGCTTCATATGTTCCTCCGAAATATGATTAATGTTTAATCCATTATATAATGCTTTTCGGACAAAATCAATACCAAAACAGGTATTTTTTGTGCAAATTCGGCCGTTTATGAAAACAGGCATGCATCCTGAGATGCATGCCTGTTGCAGTGCAGATTACAGACCGCGCTTTACGTAGTGGGTGTGAAGCAATTCATGAGCTAGGTGGCTGTTGGGCTCACCAAGGAAGTCCTCGTAAAGAGCCTTAATAATGGAGTTTTCGTGAGACTTACGAAGATCCATGTTCTTATCGGCCGTATACAGAACGGCTGCGCGTTTTGCCTTCAAATCCACAGAATTGCGGACGGATGCAGGCTGATACGGCTGACCGCCGCCATTCACGCAACCGCCGGGACAACCCATGATTTCGATGAAATCCACCTTGTAGGTGCCATCCTGTACGCCCTTCAGCAGCTCACAGGCATTTGCCGTGCCGCTGGCAACAGCAACGTTCAGAGTGAGATCACCGATCTGGTAGGTTGCGAACTTGATGCCATCGGTTCCGCGTACTTCGTTGAAATCCAGTTTCTCCAGGGGCTTACCGAGGATAACTTCAGCAGCCGTACGGAGAGCGGCCTCCATAACGCCGCCGGTAGCACCGAAGATAACACCGGCACCGGATCCAACATCCACGGGAGAATCAAACTTAGCATCAGCCAGCGCACGGAATTCGATACCGGCAGTCTGGATCATGCGGGCCAACTCACGAGTGGTGATTGCGTAATCTACACCGGGAACGCCTTCCACATCCTGACCGTCGCGGGTAACCTCAAACTTCTTCGCCGTACAAGGAATAGCCGATACAAATACGACATCCTTGGGATCGATGCCCATCTTCTTAGCATAGTATGCCTTGTAGATAGCACCGAACATCTGCTGCGGAGACTTACAGGTAGACAGATTCTCGGTCATTTCCGGGAAGTAGTGCTCGCAGTACTTAACCCATCCGGGAGAGCAAGAGGTGATCATGGGGAGAACACCCTTGTTCTGAACACGGCTAATGAACTCCGTAGCCTCTTCCATAATGGTAAGGTCGGCAGTAAAGTTCATGTCGTATACGCCGTCAAAGCCGAGCATCTTCATAGCGGCAACCATCTTGCCCTCCACATCGGTGCCGGGCTCATATCCGAAGCACTCACCAATGGTAGCGCGAACGGAAGGAGCAGCACAGATAGCCACATGCTTGGTGGGATCGTTGATGGCAGCAAATACCGGAGCGGTGTCGTCGCGCTCATAGAGCGCACCGGTAGGACATGCAACGATACACTGACCACAGTTGATGCAGGAGGTCTCAGCCAGTTTCAAGCCATTCGGGCTCTCAACGGATGCATCGTAACCACGATTGGCCATGCCGATGGCACCGATACCCTGCAGCTTGTTGCAGGCTGCCACGCAGCGACGGCAAAGGATACATTTGCTGTTGTCGCGGATAATGGAAACGGAGGAGTCGTCGATTTCAAATGTCTTATTGTCACTGTTGAAGTAGTTCTCGTCAACGCCATACTCGTTTGCCAACTTCTGCAGCTCGCAGGTAGTAGAACGAACGCAGGACAGGCACTGCTTGTTGTGAGCAGAGAGAACCAGTTCCAAATTCATCTTGCGAGCGGCTTTCACCTTTTCGGTGTTGGTGAAAATCTCCATGCCTTCGTTTACAGGATAAACGCAGGAGGTGACCAGACCGCGTGCGCCCTTTACCTCAACCAGGCAAAGACGGCAGGCACCGATCTCATTGATATCTTTCAAATAGCAAAGTGTAGGAATATTGATACCTGCACATTTGGCAGCCTCAAGGACCGTCGCATTGGCAGGAACCTCAACCTCAACGCCATTAACTTTTACTTTTACCATATCCATTTTGTTGTGGCTCCCTTCTTACTTTCTGGAAATTGCGCCGAACTTACACTTCTCAACGCAAGCACCGCATTTTACGCACTTAGCAGGATCAATGACATGAACCTCTTTGACCTTACCGGTGATGGCGCCGGCAGGACACTGTCTTGCACAAAGCGTACAACCCTTACACTTATCGGGATCGATGGTGTAATTGAGCAGCTTCTTACATACGCCTGCAGGACACTTCTTGTCTACGATATGTGCAACATACTCATCGCGGAAATAGCGGAGAGTGGACAGAATCGGGTTAGGAGCTGTCTGGCCAAGGCCGCAGAGAGAACCGCTCTTAACGTAGTTTGCCAGTTCCTCCAACTTATCCAGGTCTTCCATTTCGCCGTTTCCGTCGGTAATCTTGTTCAGAATCTCCAGCATACGGACCGTACCGATACGGCAGGGGGCGCACTTACCGCAAGATTCATCCACGGTAAACTCCAGGAAGAACTTCGCCAGGTCAACCATGCAGGTGTCCTCATCCATAACGATGAGACCGCCGGATCCCATCATGGAACCGATTTCCAGCAGATTGTCGTAGTCAATCGGAACATCAATGAGAGAAGCGGGAATACATCCGCCGGAAGGACCACCGGTCTGAGCAGCCTTGAAGTGCTTGCCGTTCGGGATACCGCCGCCGATTTCCTCAATGATTTCACGAAGGGTGGTGCCCATCGGAACCTCAACAAGTCCGGTATTGCGGATCTTGCCGCCCAATGCGAATACCTTAGTACCCTTGGACTTCTCGGTACCCATGGAAGCGAACCAATCCGCACCTTTCAGGATGATCTGAGGAATGTTGGCATAAGTCTCTACGTTGTTGATGATCGTAGGCTTGCCCCACAGACCCTTAACAGCCGGGAACGGAGGACGAGGTCTGGGTTCACCGCGATTACCTTCGATGGAGGTCAGAAGAGCAGTCTCCTCACCACAAACGAACGCGCCCGCACCGAGACGGATGTGAATATCGAAATTGAAATCGGTACCGAAGATGTTCTTGCCGAGCAGACCCATTTCTCTTGCCTGTTCAATAGCAATGTTCAATCTCTTAACAGCGATCGGATACTCTGCACGAACGTATACCCAACCTTCGTCTGCACCGATTGCGTAACCGGCGATGGCCATAGCCTCCAGCAATGCGTGGGGGTCACCCTCCAGTACGGAACGATCCATGAACGCACCCGGATCGCCCTCGTCTGCGTTACAAACAACGTACTTCTTGTCGGATACAGAAGCGCGAGCGAACTGCCACTTTCTGCCGGTGGGGAATCCGCCGCCGCCGCGTCCGCGAAGGCCGGAAGCCAGGATGGTGTTGATAACATCCTCGGGAGTCATCTCCTTAACGACTTTCGCCAGAGCGAAGTAGCCGTCCATAGCGATGTACTCATCGATAACTTCCGGGTTGATAACACCGCAGTTACGGAGAGCAACACGCTTCTGCTTCTTATAGAACTGCGTCTCGGACAGAGAGGCAATGGTTTCTTCGACCTTAGCATCGTCGGCAGCATCATTGTAAACAAGACGCTCCACGATACGGCCCTTGAGAAGATGTTCCTCGACGATCTCCGGAATATCCTCAGCGGTCACGCGGCTGTAGAAGGTTCCCTCGGGATATACAATCATGATCGGGCCAAGTGCACACAGACCAAAGCAACCGGTCTGAACGATTTTGATTTCGTTTTCAAGCCCTTTTGCCTGAAGTTCGCTTTCAAGCTTGGTGAACAGCGCCTGGCTGCCGGAAGATGTACAACCGGTACCACCGCAAATCAAAACATGTGAACGAAACATTTTATCGATCCTCCTGTGGAATTACTGCTTAGCCGCGCCAATGGTATACTCTGCGATTACGGCGCCGCCTTTAATATGCTTTTCGACAACTTCTGCTGCCTTTTCAGGGGTCATTTTTACGTAGGTAACCTTTTCCTTATCCTTCTCGAACACCTCAACAACGGGCTCGTACTGGCAAATGCCGATACAGCCGGTCTGGGTTACGGTGATCTTATCGGACAAACCTGCCGCGGAAATAGCATCAACAAAGGCATTGAGTACGGGGCGTGCGCCGGCTGCGATTCCGCATGTAGCCATACCGACTACGATTCTGGTTTCGCCGCTGCCTTTACGGACGGCAATCTTATCCTGCATTTTTGCTTTGATCGCCAAGAGTTCTTCTACAGACTTCATAACTGGTGGATCCTTTCCTGATATATAAATTATTCAAATAACTGATATTGCTCACGCAGATTACCATCGATCCATGTAAGGATCTCCGGTTCTGCCAAGGATATCTCGTCTCCCAGAACGGCACGCAATTCCGCACAGGAGAGATGGACGCTTCCCTTTTCCGTTTGGTGAGTGTACGTGAAATTGACATCGGGACTGCCCTGAATCAGAGTAGTAACGGTACTGACAATGTCACCCAAGGGGACAAAATCAATGTGATTCCGGCCGAACCGACCGTGGATCACGGTACCGTGGTCAGGGGATTCAGAGGCCAAGGTAGACTTGATTTCCACAAATCCGCCGGTCATTTCCGCAAGCATCGTAAGAAACGGGATGCCGAGCCCCACCTTACGGGTAGTGCGTGTGGTAAAAAACGGATCACGCAATTTTGCAACTTGTTCCTGCGACATACCGCATCCGTTATCGGTTACAGTAAAATCCAGCCAATCGCCGTTTTCAATGATTTCCACGGAAATTTCGCTGGCTTTTGCCCGCACCGAATTCATGGTAATATCCAGTACATAAAGAGAAAAATCTTCCATAATTCCCTCCCTTACACGTCTGTACGGCGAAGATGCATAAATAATCTTTCCGTAACCAGCTTGGATGAGTAAGGTTCATCGTCCAAAAGGAAACTGTTTTCCGCTTCGGATATGGCACCCAATTCATGCGCATCCGAAGAAACAACGTATGTCATCTCTCCAATGTGCGGATATTGGGTTCGGTATTTCGTCAAGGAGGCCGCATCGTGCAATTCAAACGCAGTAAACGGTGGATCGGTGGGAAAACCACCCAGTACTGAAACCATTCCGTTGGATGTCCGGTCGATGTGGGCCGGATAGGCGATGCCGCCGCAGGACTCCGCCAGGGAGTATGCCTCATCGATCGATATGGTGGTAGCGTTGATCAAAAGATCCGCTTCCTCTTCCAGAATGGTATCTTCCTCATCCATCACATACTGATGACCGAAAATTGCCGGTTTGTTTTTGATCCGTATACGACGCTCATCCACAATTTTTTGAAAAGCGGATGCATCGTCCAATGTGGGAAAGAGGCAAATGATATGTACATCTTCCGATGTGGTCAATTCCATACCCGCAATGGGAATCAAGCCGTAACTGTGTGCGGCCTGAAAAAATGCGGGACAATTGCGAGTCGTGTTGTGATCCGTCAATGCAACAATCTGCAATCCGTTCAATGCCGCCATACCGGCGATATTGGCTGGAGTAGCATCATCATCCGCGCACGGCGACAGGCAGGAATGAATATGCAGATCATAGAAATAACGGTTCATGGGTGCTCATCCGCACTTTTAGCGATACTCACACACAGATCATACGCGCTCTCGCAGGAAGAATAGATGGCAATTCCCTTTTCATTGGCCGCCTCAAACACATCCGGTGTCAGAGAGACGTTTTCGGCTAAAATAACTGCCGCGGCTTCCGTCAGACTGGCGACAGCCACCACATTGATGTTGTTCATGATGGTAATCCACAGATTGCCTGCCTGAATATGGCTCATGGCGCGGCTTAAGAGATCACCCACATAGACCCCATCGAAGTCATCCGCCGTGGGGCCGCAAAGATGTTTTAGGGAAACTGCCTGGGAAAAATCAGAAAGATGCATATCATCACCCCGAAAAAGGTTTGTTAGGTTTTCTTATAATTCAGCGGTTTCAGTGCCTCTGCCGCCGCCTTTTCTTCATGCTGCTTCAGATAATCGTGGAACAGCGCGCGCATGATCACAGTACATTCATCTGCGTTCGTTTCGCCTTTGATGATGTCTTCGGCGAATGCGATACAAGTTGGTGCGCCGCAGGAACCGCAGTCTGTACCTGGAAGCGCGCGGCAAATTTCCTCAATATCATGAAGCATCTGCATGGCTTTTGTCCGATCATCAGCCAGTCTGGCATTCGGCTCATAGGAAAGTGCAGAATTCCGCATGGAGTCCTCCGGAATGGTATCCCCTGTGGGACGATTCGGAGATACAGGCAGATATCGCTTCAGATTCTGCAGTCTTGCCTGAGCGATATACGGATTGGCAACCGTCATGGCACCGCCGACACAACCGCCATTGCATGCATTCAATTCCACGTAATCCAGATTGTTGATATCTTCATTATCAATCTGTTCCAGTACACGGATGCAGTTTTCTATGCCGTCCGCGGCCAGATACCGATGATTGAATGTAGCGGTTGCTTCGCCTCCTGTGGAAGCCCATCCGATACCAACCATACCGGATTCGGTAGCGGCATTGGGGGCGTTTTCCGCTTTCATAACCTCCAGCAAACGGAAATAGGCATCTCTCACGGAAATCACATGATCAATGAGTTTTTCCTCACCGGAGAAACCGTTCTTCACATAGCTGACCTTTGCCGGACAAGGCGAGATAAAGAACACACCGATATCATCACTGCTGAGTTCCGGATGCTCTTCCAAAGCCTTCTTTCTTGCCATTTTAGCGGCTATATCAACCGGTGGAAGGAGCGGAATAACGTGATCGCAGAGGAAGGGATAATTCATACTGATAATGCGCATGATAGCGGGACAGGCCGAACTGATAACCGGTTTCGGAACATTCGGATTATTCAAGTAGAGCCGCGTATACGCCGAGACGATCTCGGCGGCGATAGCCACTTCGAACACATCGTCAAAACCGATTGCCAACAGTCCGGAGATCACATATCCGATATCATCCAGATTATCAAACTGGCCGTACAAAGACGGTGCCGGAAGTGCGATTTTGTATTTGTACTGATCCAGTTGGGAAAATGAGTCGTGAATTGCTTTTTTGGCTTTATGAGGGCACACACGTATGCACTCGCCGCAATCGATGCAGCGCACGGAACTGATAACCGCCCGACCGTCCCGAATACGGATCGCTTCGGTAGGACAGCGCTTCAGGCATGTCGTGCATCCTTTGCACTTGCTCTCATCAAGCGAAACGGAATGCTTGTATGTACTCAAGACAGCACCTCGCCTTTCGAGCGGCGATACCAAGCACAACCCGTTCAGTAATTGACGCGCATGGTGATGGTTGTGCCAACGCCGATCTCAGTATCAATTTGCATGTAGTCGGTATACTTCTTCATATTGGGGAGTCCCATTCCGGCACCGAAACCCAAGGCGCGAATATTATCGCTGGCAGTAGAAAACCCCTCCTGCATCGCCTTATTGATATCCGGAATACCGGGACCTTTATCCGCCAGAATGATTTCGATGGCATTCTCGCCGACGATTACATCCGCAGTTCCGCCGTGTGCATGGATGACCATGTTGATCTCGCCCTCATACATAGCGATGGAAACGCGCCGCATTACGTCGGGTGAAAAGCCAAGCTGCCGCAGTTTTTTCTTCACCATGACAGACGCTTCACCGGCGGAGGAGAAATTCTCCCCATCCACATCAAAGTGGAAGCGAATCACATCAGGCATGTTTGTCACCCGAATTGCCGCGCAGGCCGGAATAGTACAAGTGACCACATGCCTCATACGCGCGCATGGGAGAACACATGACGACTATTCCGCATTCGCGGGCAAGTTCGACCATTTCCTCCGTGGGTGCCTTATCACGAACAAACACCACGCAGATCATGTCCATCATGCTGGCTGTACGGATAACCTGCGGGTTGATCAAACCGGTCAGCAAAACACCCTGATCTTTGACATATGCCAAAACGTCACTCATCATATCGCTGCAGCAAGCGGAGTACACTTCATTCTGAAGATATTCCTCTCCGCAAAGCAGTTCTGCATGGAGCAGCGACTGAATTTCATACATTTTCACGAATGTATCCGCGCCGACGGTGTCGGCATCCTTTCACAGTAAGTGTAACGGCGGTAATACACCGCTGGCGGGATTACTGATATTTCTTAATAATGTCGGGGAGCATGGAAGGTTCCAGACGGCCATATACATCCTCACCGATGGTAAGTACAGGTGCAAGACCGCATGCACCGATGCAGCGGGTTGCATCCAGACTGAACTTGAGATCGCTGGTCAGGCTGCCGCACTCGATGCCCAGCAGCTCTTCGCACTTCTCCATCAGTTTGCCTGCGCCTTTTACGTAGCAAGCCGTGCCCAGGCAGATGCTTACCGGATTGGCGCCCTTGGGGTTAAGCAGGAACTGGGAGTAGAAGGTAACAACGCCGAACACCTCGGATACGGGAATATCAAGACCGGCGGCGATCTCCTGCTGTACCTCAACAGGCAGATAGCCGTAGATGTCCTGTGCCTCCTGAAGGATGGGCATCAGAGCACCACTTTCATCCTTGTACTTGGCAATAACAGCGTCGAGAGCAGCCTTCTGCTCTGCTGTACCTTCAAAAGGTACAGTGGTCATTTTCTTTTTCATGCTTAATCAGTCCTCCTGTATTGATTTCAAATCATTTTTTATGATTATAACATGTTTAGCTATAATTGTCCACGTTAATTTGTACAAAAGTGCAAATTATTTACAGAAATCCGCTACTGCATCGGCCGCCTTATCCAGGTAATCAACCTCCATCAGTTCGATGATTCCTTTATCGCAGAGAGACGCAAGATTCGGATCCAACGGAACCCGTCCCAGGAAAGGAATTCCATAGGTCTCGCACAGAGTCTCCGCTTTACTCTCACCGAAGATGTGCATCTCCTTACCGCAATCCGGGCACTTTACATAGGACATATTCTCTACCAGACCGATCACGGGAATGTTCATGAGCTGTGCCATGTTCAATGCCTTCTTGACGATCATGGAGACAAGTTCCTGAGGGGTTGTGACAATGATGATGCCGTCGAGAGGAAGCGACTGGAATACAGTCAGCGGTACGTCGCCGGTTCCCGGAGGCATATCCACAAACATAAAGTCCACGTCGTTCCAGATTACGTCAGTCCAAAACTGCTTGACCGTTCCCGCGATAACGGGACCGCGCCAGACCACAGGACGTGTCTCGTCTTCCAGAAGGAGATTGACAGACATCATCTGGATGCCGGTTTTGGTTTTCAACGGAATCAATCCGTTGCCATCGCTGTACACGTCACCGGTGGTTCCGAAAGCCTTCGGAATGGAAGGACCGGTGATATCTGCGTCCAGGACGGCTACACCGTAATCACGGCGACGCATCAGCACAGACATCATGGAAGTAACGATGGATTTACCGACACCGCCTTTACCGCTGACGATGCCGATGACGTGACGAACCGTGCTTTGAGGATTCAACGGTTCCTTTTCGATCTGTCCCTTGTCTCTGGACGAGCAGTTCGCCGTACAAGTAGAACAGTCATGGGTGCATTCTTCTGCCATTGTAAATAAATCACCTGCCAAAAGTAGTTATAATATATCCATAATATTATACTGCATTTCGCACATAAATACAAGTCTTATTCTCAAAGAAATTGCTGATTTTGTTAAAAAAAAGAAGAAAGCCGCCCGAAACGGACGGATTCCTCTTTTTCAAAGGTCAATTTATGATCTGTTGTACAATTTCATCATTACAAAAACAACGGCAGAAGGAAGCATCACCAGAAGCCACACGCGCCAATCCACAACAGCAAATCTGGAAACACACCTATGCACCAGAATGAACAGTATCGCTGCTGCGGTCAGAAGATATACAAGATTCATACTCCCGGCACGAGCACGAACTCCGGAGGGCGATTTTCCCCCGGCTCTGCAGGTATACACAGTCACCACGGATACAACCACCGTGCTGATCAGCTGAACAGCCAGAATAGCATTGGGATCAAAAATCCACGATAGATTCCGGCACAAAAGCAACGAGAGAGATATAAGCATACCGGACAGAACCCCCATTCCGACGGCAGCCAGTATACCGTTTGTCCAGCCGGGCAGCATCAGCTGTTCCGCAGTCAAGGTGAAAACATTCTGTTTTGGCTTTCGAAAAGCAATCAGCAGAATGGAGAAACAATCCAGGATGCATCCCAAAAACAGAATCGACGCAGGGGAAGGCAGCGGTAAATCCGTTAAAACAGCCACCAGCATCAAAACAATACGCAAGCTTTGGGTAATCAGCAAATACATAGAAGCACAGCGCAAATTCGCCAGTGCGTTCCTGCTGAAGGCCACCATCCGATACGCATCGGATGCTCCGCCGCTGCCGGGGCAGCAGCCCACTTGATTTCTATGATGAATGATCGCATCCGCACGCCGCGAGAGTGACTCCACGATCGTGTCCGCGCTTCGCTCCACGGCAATGGAGGCAGACTGTTTCAGGCATGGCAGATCTGCGAGTTTATCACCCACGTACACCACCCCTCGCGCATGATTCTGGATCTCACGAAGCACCGCTTCCCTGTCGGATGCAGGAATCTGCACCAACAGATTTCCCCTATCACGCGACTCCAAGGCATCGGAAACCGAATCAACTCCTGTACAAACAATATCCTGCTCCGCCAGAAGTCCGACTTCCTTCGCAATATATTCTGCGCTTTCTGCATCTTCGCAAAAAACAACTGTGCGCATTTCTCCCGACCGACACTGTTCGATCCATGTTTTACCATTCACTTCCAGCGCATTGCTCACCGAGAAACAGCCGAGAAAGGTCATATTGTACTGCACAGCGGATGGCATAGACAAATCCTGAAAAGGAGATAAGCGCCGCGCAATGGCTATGGTTCGGCGATTGTGTGCTCTTTCCTCATGTGCATACGCCATCAAGGAAGCATACATCTCTCTTGACAAATGTTGTGCCCCGCCATGGATTTGTATGCGGGAACAGCAGCGAAGCACATCCTCCACACTTCCGCACACGCATGCGTACGTTGCGTTATCCTCAGAAATATGAGCCGTACACAAAGCATGGCAGGTGACGGATTCAAGGCAGGCAGCATGGGAGGAGATAATACTCGCATGCGGGTAAGATGCGCACAGGGCAGAAAGGTATGTATGCAGATCACTGGGCCGTCGATGCTCACCGCCGACATCCAAAGATTGATTGGCACCGGTACATCGCAGCAGCAAAGAAAGGTAGTTCTCTACCTCTCTTGGCATCGGATCATCCGATGCTGCGCGCTGGACATGGCCGTCCTCCCTCATCCATGAGGAAATCGTCAGATGGCCGGACAAAAACAGACGTTCACTGGAAAACACTATCCAATCGGCATTTCCCATACGTTCTGCCGCCTGAAGAGATTTCACTCTGCAGGCGCCATTTGTCTCCGTCTGAAGAAGCTGGATCGAGCAAGCAAAAAATGCAGCGGCAGCAGTATTCAGGAATTCGCCCATAGACGCGACCGTCAAGGCCAGTATAGATAAAAACAGCTCCGCCAAAGCCATGCGGCGATCCGACGCAAATATTCCTACAAACAGCAGGACAACGCTGATCAGGATCATCCATAGGGATACATTCTTACTCCAGCGGGCAATACGGCGGATGGTTGCGGTATCGTCATCGGCTTCAATGCGGATATATCCGCCGCACGCGTATGCATAGGTTCTCTCACCTGCGGCAATCGCCACTCCGACTGCGCTGCCGCCAATCACCGTGGAAGCGGCGAATAATGTGTTGCTGCGCTCCCACCAGACTGAATTCTCCGGCACAGTATCCGCCGAATTTTTCCGGATACAACGCCGATTCCCAGAGAAATATGTCTCTGATACCTCCAACTCACCGGAAATCAGCCGGGTATCACAAACCACCGTATCACCGGGAGAAAACAGAAGAATATCCCCTTCGACCACCTGATCCGCAAACAAATAACAGGCTTGACCGTCTCGCATCACGCGGCAGCGCGGCAATTTATAGCGACGAGCACGAAGCAGTATTGCACGGGAAATCAGGCAAGTCCCTGCGCGCAGAGCAATCGACAGAATCAAAATCGAAAGGATTCCCCAAACATCATTATTTTTATCGAAGAAGGCAGTAAGACCGATTGTCAACAAAAACAAGATCGTGGCGTAATCCAGAACGGAAGACAAAACCGACGAAATCACCGATGGTGATTCAGCAATCCATAAAGAACTCCCGCTCGCACCGCGCCGTCTGCCGGCGGTCCGTTCACTCAATCCCGTATAGCGATTGACGGAAAACGCCCGCAAAACATCTTCGACAGGCATAGCATGCCAGCGATTGGCTCTCTTATTTCCCATAGCAAATCAAAGCACCTGCACAGATAACTCGCCATCACAGACATTGACATGCAATGCGGAGACCTGTCCCTGTTGGTTGATAATTGCATTGGCAATGCGATCCTCAATCTCCGTCTGGATAAGCCGACGCATATTCCGAGCACCGTATTTCGTGGAATAGGACTTTTCCGCGATCCGTTTCAAAGCTTGATCCGTCCATGTGAGCTTCATGGACTTCTCTGCCAGCACCGATGCGCAGTCCGCCATCATCAAGGCCGCAATGCTGACAAAATCATCCTTGCTCAGCGTACGGAAGGTAATGATTTCATCCACGCGATTCAAAAACTCGGGGCGAAGGAATTCGGACAGGGATTTCATGGTGCGTTCGTGAGCCACGGCCTCCTGTTTTTCCGCAAAGCCGGCTGTATAGGATGCATTGGAGGAACCGGCATTGGTGGTCATAACAATAACGGTGTTCTCAAAACTGACCACTCTTCCCTGCGCGTCGGTCACGCGGCCGTCGTCCAGTATCTGTAGAAGAATGTTCATTACATCCGGGTGCGCTTTTTCGATCTCATCGAACAGCACCACGGAATAGGGGCGGCGGCGGATCTTTTCCGTCAACTGCCCGGCATCATCGTAACCAACGTATCCGGGCGGCGCGCCGATAATGCGCGACACAGAGAATTTATCCATGAATTCACTCATGTCCAGCCGGATCAGCGTCTCGGGGGTGGAAAACAACTCACTGGCCAGTACCTTGACCAATTCCGTTTTGCCCACACCGGTAGGACCGGCAAATATGAAGGAAACCGGCTTTCTCTTATAGGCTATACCGACACGGTTGCGGCGCACCGCCCGCGCAACAGCTGACACAGCCTCAGGCTGTCCGATGATGCGGCAGGAGAGGTTGTCCTCCAGTCGGGCAAGGCGGTCATATTCACTTTCGTGAATGGTGGATGCAGGAATGCCGGTCCAGATTTCGATTACGTTTGCCAGATCTGCCACGGCCATTTCGATTTTGGCGCAGGCGTCGGACACCGCGTTGTAGCGTTCCTCCAAACGAATCAATTCTACTTTCAGATCGGCCATCCGTTTGAAGGTATCCTCGTCCGTTTCCCCTTGCGAGGCCTTTGCAGACAATGCATCCGATTCCGCCTGCAAGGCGCTGCGTTTATCGGACAGTTCCCGTTTCTCGTTGATATCTGCTGAGGACAGTGAAATCTGCGATGCGGCCTCATCAATCAAATCAATGGCCTTATCGGGCAAATACCGCTCCGTGATATATCTCTCGCTCAACGACACAGCGGCATGCAGAACACTATCGGGTATCAAAATCCCATGATAGGCCTCGTAATAGTGCTTGATCCCCCGCAAGATCGATTCCGTGTCCTCCAAACTGGGCTCATTCACCGTTACGGGCTGGAAGCGACGCTCCAGAGCCGAATCTTTCTCAATATATTTACGGTACTCCGTCAAAGTGGTTGCGCCGATTACCTGGATTTCGCCGCGGGACAAAGCCGGCTTCAGAATATTGGCAGCGTTCATGCTTCCCTCCGCATCACCGGCACCGACGATGTTGTGCACCTCATCGATCACCAGGATCACGTTGCCGGCACTCTTGACATCGGAAAGAAGTCCCATCATGCGGGATTCAAATTGGCCGCGGAACTGCGTGCCTGCCACCAGCGCAGTCAAATCCACAAGGCATACCTCACATCCGCGAAGGCGATACGGCACATTTCCCTCGGCAATTCGCTGCGCCAATGCTTCCGCAATGGCGGTTTTGCCAACACCTGGCTCGCCGATCAAGCAGGGATTGTTCTTCTGCCTGCGGCACAAAATCTGTATCACGCGATCCAGTTCCCGATCCCGTCCCACAACGCGATCCAACTCGCCGTTTTTTGCACGCTGTGTCAGATTATGGCAATAGGTAGCCAGGAACTTCTTTTCTTTCTTCTTTTCGGATGCCTTTTTATCATTTTGGGGTGCATCCTGCGGCTTTACAAACGGCATCTGCATAGCACCGCGGAACAATTTCTGCAGATCAATGGCGGGGGCGCGGCTCTCGCCGGGAAGATCTCCGGAGGATTTATCGCCATCCTCGCCGTTATTCTCCGCTACATTCTCCGATGTGTCTTCATCGTTTTCTTCCATACCCTCGACCAGGCTTTCCATCTCGGAGCTCATCCGCTCCACGTCTTCATCGCTGAGTCCCATATTGGCAATGATATCATTCACGGGCTTGATCCCCAGTTCTTTCGCACAGCGAATGCACAAACCATCCTGTTTGGGAACACCGTTCTCCAAATGAGATATAAAAACTACGGCCATGCGTTTTTTACATCTGGAACACATCACCATACATTTATCACCATATCTGCGCACGGCGCAGCCTTTCTTTAGTAAAACACATTACGGAAGTATCTGATGAATTACATCGTCTACCGTATTATTGGCAAAAAATTTCAATATAACAGAATTCTCAATCACAGATTCGCTGAACAGATCCGGAGAGATTGATGTCATAGCGTGAATGAACGGTACGGACAGAGAACTGAGGACCCAAGCCCACACCAAAGCAATCACGACACCGACAAGCAAGCCAAGAAACGTGTTGGCTGTTTTCAGGACAGGAAGCTGGAAAATCAAATCCAGAATCCAGGTAAGCAGTTTCAAAACGATCACGGATGCAATAAAAATCAGAAGAAACGCCAATACGTCAGAGATTACGTTTACCACCGGGGCGGCAATCATCTCGGACAGAGTATCCACCGCACTTTCTTCTGCCTGCGGATGCACGGGAGCTGTCTGGCTCAATGTGCCCTCATCCGCATTATAGCGGTCGATAATCTGCTGGAATGCATCGGGCATATCCTGAAACATTTTCTCCAGATTGAATGTACCCTCATCGTTGCGGGACAGAGATTTTATGGTATCGCCGATGGAGTCCGGAACATTCTCTATCCATTCGGAATCATGTATATATTGGGAAACGGCAGGGGTGAATGCATAAGCAAGGAACAGTGCAGCAACCAGTGTGAAAACGCCCATTACCGACTTGATAAATCCGCGTTTCGCACCGAGAATAACAGAAGTTACACAAACCAGCAAAATGATTCCGTCAAACACCAAACTCATAATCGATCACCTCATAGGATAATATATTACTGAAAATCCACTGACGATGCATTTCCGGGAAAGCACAAAACCGCTCGTCCATCAATTTCGCACACATGCAGCAAGCTGCCGACAAACTGCGCTGATTGGACGTCGTCGGCGGTTATATATTTCACAGTGTTTTCAAGGGATACATAGATGCCGTCAACCATATCGGATGCGGTGATGTCGGAGATTTTCCCATCCATCACAGTATCCATTACAACCGATCCGGCTGCATTATATACGAGAATGCGATTGGTGTTTCCCAGAACATTTTCACTGCATGCCACGGTGATAAGCCGACCGGAAACATCAAATTGGGAAAGGGCCATGGGAGATAAGGATATATCGGCGATTGTTTGGCCGTCAGCGGACAGGATCATGACCGAATTATCGCATACCACAGCCAGATTTCCACCGCTCATATACCGACAGTATATGGGCAGTCTGTCTCCCAAAGATACGGTATAGGAATCCTCTGTTCCAATATGCAGAAATGAGATTTCCGATGCAAGCGTCCAGTTGTCCGGATGAGCGGAAAGAATGGCAATGTTCTCCCCTTTTTCGTCCAGCGCAACACCGGTGATGTAGGAATCTCTGTAAATGCGCTCTACATTTTTAAAGGATGCGTTGAATACATCAATCACATACTTGGATTCCGAACTGCTCGACACAATCGCATACTGACCCCCGTCACTGATGGAAGCAGAAAGAATGTTCCCCTCCATCGTACCGCCGGACACCCGAGCCAGAGTAGTCAGCAGCGAATACTCCCTGCCTCCCTCATCATACAGAAGCATATACTTGGCCCCTGTAAGAAGCACAGGGGTCTTATATGAAACAGGATCCCGAAAAACGGAGTTGCCAGCCGCATCGTACAGACGCACGCCGGATGAACCGGCCACCGCCAAGGTGTTCTTGAAGACAGAGAACGACATATTCTGCTGTTCTTCATACACAACGGATGTAAATGCGCCGGATGCTGAGGACGAAATATTAAAATCGCGCATCAAATACAGGAAGTTTTCGTGCGTAATGCTGTTTCTCCCGACCGCAAGCATACCCACGAGATACACGGTAAACAGCAAAAGAGTAATCCATTTTGCCGCACAAAAGCGGGAGGAAACATGCATATAATACCGATTGTATGCATTGTTTTCACGAATAATCGCCTCTGTGCGGATAGGCACTCGCTTATCATCCCGAGCCATCGGTAAACCTCCCTTAGGTATTCAGTATTTGTTACAAGCAAATCCACCGGATCTCCCGATCGTATTTCACATCATACAGATACAAACCGTCCGGCGGTGCGGTGAATCCCGCACAGGATCGGCTGCACTCCATCAACGCCGTGCGGATGTCCTCCGCTGATTTTCGGTCGTATGCGGCGTCGATCAGGGACCCGGCCATAATACGAACCATATTGTACAGAAAACCGTTCGCTTCCACACGATAGAGAATCTGTTCGCCGTCCCGGCGGACATGGGCCGCATACACCGTCCGCGTAGTATCCTCGACAGAGGAACCGGCAGCCATAAATCCAGAAAAATCATGCGTCCCCACAAACAGTTGAGCAATCGCATTCATTCTTTCCAATGCAGATTCATCGATCCGCCTGGGTTCATGGTGCGCGCGATGCTGCAGAAAGGGATCCCGGTAGGGCGCGTTATGGATACGGTATTCATAGGTTTTACTGACCACATTGTACCGGGGATGAAAATCATCCGCCACATGAGCCGCGGCAATCACCGCGATATCATCGGGCAAAAGCACATTAATGGCACGATGGATTTTTTCCACCGGAACACGGCACCAATCGGTGTCGGATACGGAAGCGTCCGCCGGTGTTACCGTGGCACAGAAGCCGAGGGCATGGACACCACTGTCCGTTCGACTGCATCCTGTGACATGACAGGGGAAGCCAAATAGGCGGGAAAACGCCTCCGTCAGCACAGCCTGCACCGTAATGCCGTTGGGCTGTGTCTGAAAGCCGCAGTACCCTGCACCGTTATAGCGAATCTTTAAAAGAATTTTCATAGCATTACCAGGTCAGCATATAGCCGCCGAACCGATTCAGTACAAGAATCCCCGCTCCAAGTGCCGCAACAAGCACACAGGCCACATAATCCATGGCGCCGGCATGGAGCACGTTCATACGCGTGCGTCCGTCACCGCCCGTATAGCACCGGCATTCCATGGCGGTAGCCAACTCATCGGCACGACGGAAGGCGGATACAAACAAGGGTACGAGAATCGGCACCAAGGCTTTCGCACGCTGAAGCAGCGATCCGGTGGAAAAATCCGCACCGCGGGCCTTCTGCGCATTCATGATCTTCTGCGTTTCTTCCGTCAGTGTGGGGATGAAACGCAAAGCGATTGTCATCATCATCGAAAATTCATGCACGGGCAATCCGATTTTTTTCAAGGGAGAAAGAAGCTGCTCCAGACCGTCTGTAAGTGCAATCGGCGTAGTGGTGAACGTCATAAAAATCGTCGTACCGATCAGCAGAATGATGATACGGACCGCAATCAGAACCGCATTGATAATACCTTCCAGATAGATCCGGATAAAGCCGAGAGAAACAAGCAAAGTCTCCCCTTCCATCCAGAAAATGTTGATCACTGCAGTGAACAATAGGATGATCACCAGCGGTTTCATGCTTTTCAAAACGATTCGCAAAGGGATACCGGACACAGCGATCAAAAAGACGGCCGACAGGAGCAGCAGCGCAAACGCGTACAGATTTTTGGCGAGGAATACCGCCACGATATACATGATCGCGGCAATAATCTTCGCCCGGGGATCCATCCGGTGAAGGATGGAATTCCCCTCGCAGTACTGGCCGAAGGAAATATCCAGATTCATATCTGCCCCCCTCCGATCTTTGCAAGAATCTGCGATGCGGCGTACTTTACAGTATAAATATCCGCTCCGATATCGATGCCGTGCTTGCGTAACTCGTCCGCCACATAGGTGATCTGCGGTACATCCAGCCCCACATTCAGCAGTTCATTGTACCGACCGAACACCTCGGAACAAGTACCGTCCATAGCCACTTTACCGGCAGACATAACGATGATGCGATCGCAGTACATAGCCATATCTTCCATGCTGTGGCTGACAATAATCACGGATGTTCCGCTGCTGCGCTGGAACTCACGGATACGCCCCAGAATTTCCCGTCGTCCACCCGGATCCAATCCGGCCGCCGGCTCATCCAGCACAAGAATCTCGGGGCGCATGGCGATAACGCCGGCCAATGCGGCACGACGCTTCTGTCCGCCGGATAATTCAAAGGGGGACTTGTCAAGCAAATTCTCGTCCAGGCCTGCAAAATGCACCGCGTCCATTACGCGCTGGTCAATCTCTGCCTTACTCAGCCCCATATTCTTGGGACCAAAGGCAATGTCATCGCGCACCGTTTCATCAAACAACTGATACTCCGGATACTGCATAACCACGCCTACCCGGAATCGGATATCGCGAATCTTCTTGGGATCCTCCCAGATGTCTTTTCCGTCAAGCAGCACTTGTCCGGATGTGGGCTTCAAAATACCGTTCAAAAGCTGCACAAGCGTGGATTTACCACTGCCCGTGTGTCCCATAAATCCGGTCATCACCGATCCGCCCAGGTGCAGATTTATATTATCCAGCGCCCGTATTTCGTACGGCTCACCGGCACCGTATACAAAAGAAACATTTTTCAGTTCAATCTGAAACATTCTGATTTTCTACCCTCCATACCGCGGCGACAAATCACTCACCGCGGGTATCAGCGATTCGTTTCATGGCCGCTGCTACCTCAGCGGCACATTCAGCCTGATCGAAAATGTCAGTACGCACGTCCAATCCGTTTTGCTTCAGCAAATACAGCAATTCCGTGGTCTGCGGCACATCCAAGCGGATATTCCACAATTTTTCCGGCTGCGAAAATACTTCTTCTGGTGTTCCGTCCATAAAGATCTTACCCTTGTCCATCACTACAACCCGATCCGCATGCATGGCTTCATTCATGTAGTGAGTGATGTGCAAAACGGTAATTCCTTCTTCCCGATTCAGACGAACGATCGTGTCCATAACTTCCTTTCGTCCCACGGGATCCAACATGGCGGTACTTTCATCAAAAATGATGCATTTGCGCCGCATGGCGATGACACCGGCGATGGCCACCCGCTGTTTCTGACCGCCCGACAGCTTATGAGACATATGGCGGGCGTATTTGGTCATACCCACAAGGCGCAAGGCCTCATCCACCCGATGGCGGATCTTCTCAGACGGGATTCCCAGATTCTCCACACCGAACGCCACATCTTCTTCCACGATAGTGGCAACGATCTGATTATCCGGATTCTGAAACACCATACCCACATCCCGGCGAGCCTTGAGAACGTCCTCGTCGGTCACATCATCTGCCGACATATCCTTTCCCCGGATGATTACAGATCCGGAATCCGGTACCAAAACCAAACTCAGCATTTTGGCAAGTGTAGATTTTCCGCTTCCGTTGTGTCCGAGGATGGCCACAAAAGATCCTTCCTCAATAGACAGATTCACATGATCCAGCGCGTTACGCGTCGCTTTTCCATCCTCCGCGGGATAGGCGAACGTCACATCTTTGACTTCGATAATTTTTCCCATTGCCTTACTTTCCCTTTCTCTCCCACCGCGCGCTGGCACCGGCAGGCAGATACAGCCCGCTTTGCGTCACGGGCAATGCCAACTCACCGGTGGACAATGTACCGCTTTTGGCAATCGGTTCCGGCAGAAGATCCATCAGCATATATCCCATGGATGCGGGCGACAAACCGGTCGTGTATGAGTTGATCAAAAAGAACAGCGGTTTGTCCGTCAGAATCTGCACTACCAACGACAAAAGATCGTAGGCACACTCCTCCAGTTTCCACACTTCCCCATTCGGTCCCCGACCGTATGAGGGTGGGTCCATAATCACACCGTCGTACCGATTGCCCCGGCGGATCTCCCGCTCCACAAATTTTCGGCAATCGTCAACAATATAGCGCACAGGCGCATCTACCAAGCCGGACAAGCGCAGATTCTCTTTAGCCGCCTGCACCATGCCTTTGGATGCATCCACGTGGCACACCGCCGCACCGGCTTTAGCCGCCGCGGCCGTAGCACCTCCGGTGTACGCAAATAGATTCAGCACTTTCGGCTGATATTCCGGATTATTCGCACGCGCCTCACGGATAATGCCAGAAAACCAATCCCAATTGACTGCTTGTTCCGGAAACAGTCCGGTGTGCTTGAATCCCATAGGACGGAGTTTGAACTCCAACTCACCGTATCGGATGTTCCAATCGGCAGGCATCTTGGAAACCACCCACTGGCCGCCGCCGCTTTTTGCACGACGATACACACCGTGGGGCCGATTCCACAACGGATGCCGGCGGGGAGAGTTCCAGATCACCTGCGGGTCCGGACGGATCAAAATATATTTTCCCCATCTTTCCAGACGCTCGCCATTCGTTGCATCCAGCAATTCATAATCTTTCCAATTCTCGTTTATAAACATACTTCCTCCGGACCTATTTTTGTCCTTTCAGCATACCGCCGATGGCCGTAGGCTGATTGTAATATTTTCCCAGACCGGATCCGCCGGTGTGCGCGTGGCAAATGGCAATAGCAATAGCGTCCGCCGTATCATCCGGTTTGGGCGGTTCTTTTAGGCCAAGCATAAGCGTTACCATGGAGATCACCTGCTTTTTCTCTGCCTTTCCGTACCCGACCACTGCCTGTTTTACCTGCATGGGTGTGTATTCAAAAATCGGGACACCGTGCCGCTTGGCACACAATAAAACAACGCCGCGGGCTTCCGCCACCACAATTCCGGTGGTAACGTTGGTATTCCAAAACAATTCCTCGACCGCAATCGCGTCTGGCCTGTACTTCTCTATGATTTCGGAGAGACGTTCATAAATCTGTGCAAGTCGATCTTCTACAGGAAGTCCAGCCTTCGTCTGAACAGAACCGTATGCTATGGGCCTAAAGCGGTTTGTGCTGTATTGCAGAACGCCCCAGCCGACAATTGCAAGCCCGGGATCCACGCCAAGAATTACCATAGCCCCCTCCTATATACGTATTCAGTATATTATACCACACTCGTTGTCGCAAGTCAATTTTTTTGATGAAACAATCTATAGTGTATTGTTCTTTTTCAGTCGAGCAACTTGACAAAAAACGGATAATGTGATACCATAATGGGGTGGATTCCGAAAGCTATGAACAAAAATAATAACCGAATAATCATCGGGGTGTTGCCTAATGGTAAGGCGCTTGGTTTGGGAGCGTGCAGTGGTCTTCGGCTACGGTTTCTGAATAAGCGAGCAATCGGGCGAAAAACGGCGGAAACGCGAGTAAATCGTGATCGAGCGGCGGCGGAAAATGCGGTTTGACCACAGGTTTGACCATAGTTGAGAAAAAATTGAATATTTTCGGGGTGTTGCCTAATGGTAAGGCGCTTGGTTTGGGAGCTAAGTATATCGCAAGACCCCAATCCTCAAAAACCCGCATAAACACTGGACTTTTCGCACTTTATATTTCCTAAAAGTATCGTTTGACCACAATTTTGACCAGTTCTGTAAACCCTCTTATTTTGACCACAATTTCATACCTCGGGGTGTAGCGCAGTTGGTAGCGCGCTTGCTTTGGGAGCAAGATGCCGCAGGTTCGAATCCTGTCACTCCGACCAAAAATCGACCGATTTCGAGGCTAAAAACCTTGAAAATCGGTCGTTTTTTCGTTACTGTGCACAAATTCTGATTTTTGCCCCGATTTTGACCACAATTTTGACCAGTGCATTTTTTGCCAAAAAGCTGCCCCAAAACCGCTCGAAAGGAACAAGATGCCGCAGGTTCAAACTCGCACAAACCCGAGCACAAAAAAGCCTCAAAAAGCACAGGTTCAAATAGAGGATCGAGTAAAATTTGCTTATTATTCACCCACAAAAAGCAATACCGGACGACTTGTCATAGCCATCCGGTATTTTTTAATCCTGTAGCATACTCAGATACTGATCCAATCTCGCATTCACATATCCCGCGAACAGCTTTTCCATAGGTGCGAGGTTTCCCTTGACGTAATAAGCATCAAAGGCATCGTAATAGGCCTTACGATCGGTGAACTTGATGTCGATAGGTGGATAACCCGCCTTCATCAATTCCAGATTGACCAAGAGTCTACCGGTTCTACCGTTTCCGTCGATAAAGGGGTGGATCCCCTCAAACTCAATGTGGAACCGAGCCAGCTTGGTTACGATATGCTCTGTGCTCTCTGCATAGCGAATCATCAGTTGCTCCATACTGGGCTGTATCATATAAGGCTGCACCGGTTCGTGTTGGGCGCCCATAATACGAACGGGCACGCGACGGTAAACACCGCGATCCTCTCGCTGATCCGCTAACACAAGGAAATGGATTTGCTGTATTACTCGCTCCGACAAAGGCGCTTTCTCCTGCACAAGCTCACGCACAAAGTCAAAGGCTTCTTTGTGTCCGACAACTTCCATGTGCTCCTTCAGGGGCTTCTGATCAATAGTCAAACCACGCAGGACCATATCGGTCTCCCTAAGCGTTAGAGTGTTCCCTTCGATAGCATTGGAGTTGTAGGTATATTCAATGGCAAAATCTTCGTTTAGTCGTTTAACCTCACCTTCGGTCAGCGGACGGCGAGAATCCAATTCTTTTTTCTTTTGGTCAATGATCTCCAAAAGCGACGCGGATGTCTTATAACGTCCATCTGACGGCTTTGCGGCATTTTCGGGAATCTTCCACCCACGGCCTTGCTGAAACGCACCGGGGATCTTCCCCTCGCTACACAAAAATCTTACGCGGCGATCGGAGATACCCCACTTGGCAGCCGCCTCTTTTACAGTCATAAACACACAAATCAACTCCTTCCGAAACATATTATACCATATTATCGGAATAATATCAAGTGTATCGGAATAATATTTTGTGTGTTTCGGAATAATGTCGCAATTTAATTGTCTTATAGCCGCATTGACTATATGTCTTCAACCGCTTCAAGCCCGTCCATTACTTCGACCATAATTCGTGTCGCAAGAAAGAACCCCGAGACAAACGCTTCTCGCTCTGCAATGCTGCTCAACTCGCTCTGACAGTCTTTAAACTTTTCAAAGACTTCTTTCTGCTTCTCTGTAAGAGTAGA
This sequence comes from Eubacteriales bacterium, assembly GCA_045539595.1. Lineage (GTDB taxonomy): Bacteria > Bacillota > Clostridia > Oscillospirales > CAG-272 > SIG701. The sequence goes on from JAZQFQ010000016.1 coordinate 88,976, forward strand.
GGCGAGCTCCTCCTCGTTCCTGCAGATCAGCTTCACAAGCTTGTCCATCCGCGATCCGCGTTTGATAAATCTCTCGTTTGGATTGATGTTCCCGTAATATAAATGTTCAAGCGTCGTCATTTCTGCACCTCCGTCTCTATACATTCCGATCCTTCTTTCTCGATAATGAGAGAGCGGCTCCGCCTCGGGAAATCCCGATTCAGAACCGCTCCGTTTTGATTATTTACTTGTCTTTTCCGTGTCATATGCACTACCTCCTTCTTTGGTAGCACACACAATATCACAGAAGCGGACGGAAGTCCAGAGAGAATAAAGAAATTAATTCTTATGTTTCACATACAAAAAGAATGTCCTTTTGGTAATTAATAAAATTAACATAATTACTATTAAAGAAAGCGCTAAGATTGCAATAGTGAGAATTTGTAAAACGATAGTATTACTTGCTTGAGTAAGAAAAATTGATATAATTGCTGCAACTAAAGACAAAAGTGTAGATGAAACAATCGATACAAAAGTCTCTTCCGCTACTTGTTTTTCCACTATATTTTTGCTATCGATTTTGCTTATCATAATAGCTGCAAATCCAAATAATACCGTAAACACGATTGCAAAAACTGTCGTTAACAATGTAGCCAAATCATTATCAATAGTAAAATTTAATTTACACACAAGAATAGCTGCAACTATTAGCGGAAACACAAGAAAACAAGCTAAATCCCATAGCGATATTTTCTTTGTTTTGTCATTTTTGAAAACCAGCAGTTGCTCCTTGATTAGTGCCAACAGGCGCACCTTTCTGTTAAAAAGCAACATAATTAACAATATGGAAACGATAGCTGAAACCCATAAATACTTTTCATCCATCCGTATCTTCCTCCACAACTATTTCATCGTAATATCTATCAGTAAGTTCAGACAGTGCTTTAATAAAATCACCATAAGCATTGAATTTTTTATGCAGATCATATGTAATATCATAATTTCCGAACAAAGAATCGAAATCGCCTAAAGCCACTTTATGGTGTCTTTTTCCTATTCGCAGAACAATTTCTGCATCATTATATGATTCAGAATTTGGGCAAAGTTGTTTGATTCGGGCAAATGCAACATCTTTGGTTGTTTTTCCAAGCTTTAGTTCGTGAATAATTCTTTTTATAGCGCTGTTTTCTGGGGATTCAAGATTAAATCCTAACTCTTGGATAACTTCAACTTTTCTTTTCTTATGTATATTCTCTGCAACATCCGAAGATTTATTTTCACGTATATATTGAAGTTGAATTTTTGACGGTTGAATACCATCATCTTTTTTATCAACGAGAGGCAAGTACAATTGCATATCCATTCTCATGCCTTTTTCGCGCAACATTGCATTTGCAATCTCCATAAAAATACTTTTACAGCCAGAACCGCTTTGACGATGGAAAATCGCTATCGATGAATCCTTGTTTTGATACATGAAAATATTATGTTCGTATAATGCTGCACTATCAGAACCGAAATCGTATCTCCTGCCCGTGCTCGTTTTTATAATACGAAAAGGCTTCCCTTGTTTTCCAGCATACGGAACAATTCTCCATTTCTTGATTTCGTCTGTGCCTTCACGTTCAAATATATTTTCCTTGGGCAGTATTATTGCTCGTTCTGTGACTTTACCAACAACCAAAGTTTCTGTAAAGGTGCAAAAGTCCGTAATAAAGTTTTCAAAAGTATATTCAGGAGAACTTCCTGCTTTAATGATATCTTTTAGTGTATCCTTTAGTGGATTGTTTCTCTGTAAATATTCAAAGGTGCATTTATACGCCGTGAGGGTTTCAACTTTTGCCATTTAATTATCTCCTATCATTTAAATGTCCTTTACACTTTATTTTAAACCTGATTTATACATCAATTCCTCAATAATAACTCTATACTTCAATATGTGCGGTTTGATGTCGCCTTGTGTACAATTATACCATATTTTATGTGCAGAGTAATTGCCTAAATCCTTGAATAACGCCATGTCCTTCTTGGTATTTGAAGATAGAGCCAATACCGCGTTTTGTTCGGCATTTTTTATTATTTTATCAAGGGTTACATGATAGTTGCCATTCATTATCTCTGTCTCTATCCCAGCTTTTTGATACGACAACACCAACAAGCTTTCAAGCAGTCTTCTCATTATTACTGCAGTACAATCAAATAGATTATTCTCGTAACTTGCATTGATTTGCTTGCAGAGCGATTGAACATTAGAAGGCAATGAACTAAACAAAGCGTCTGGTAGAACGGTGCCAAGTTGTTCTACTGTTACTGTATCTTCGGCATCCCAGCGTTTCACATCTTGAATCCATCCCTCCAACGTGCGACTCCATTGTGTCCAGTTTGAAGAGTTGTTCATCATACGAATCGAGTCGACGCGCAAATCACTTAAAATCATCGATTCGCTCCATCCGTGCAAGTATAGGGCTTGAACATATTCGTGTAACAAATCTTCCGCTCGTTGTTGATTCCAATACGGAAATTTGCTTTTCCCCTTGTTTTTCAGATGATAAATCTCTTGATCAACTGGAGAACGTGATTTGTTATATGCTATACCCCCTAATTTAGTTAAAAACGTTTGAACAGAATCCCGCGTTAATTTTCCTTCTTCATCGTATTTAAAATATGCTGAGACACCAATGTCAATACACTCAAGCAACAGTTCGTATGGATATTGTCTTACTACTTGAGAAAGATCAGCCATGCCTCGCTCATTTAAAGTGTAAGGTTCTATTTTTTCTTTTACAATGGTCTCTATCTTTTTACGCGCCATTTTTCACCTCATTACTTACAAAATCATAAAATTATAAGCATTGTTGTCGTTTTCACAATTTTGTGTTATATCAAAATTCCATCACAATGATCAACCTCATGCTGAATGATCTGCGCTGTCCAGCCGGTGTAGGTCTTGATGCGGGTTTGCAGTTCCGTGGTCTGGAACTTTACCTTGATGGATTTATAGCGTTTACAAGTACGGGGACCGCCGAGAAGCGATAGACAGCCTTCCTCGGTATCGTAAGCGCCGTCCTTCTTGATGATCTCAGGATTGAGCATCACGGTATATGTAGGAGCTTGTCCGCTCTCATCGAGAAATGCGATGATGCGCTTACGCACACCGATCATATTCGCCGCCATACCGACACAAGTCTCCTTGTGTGCCATCAGCGTATCAAGCAAGTCCTGAGCAACCTGCAAATCTTCTTTTGTAGCGACCTCCGACTTCCCTGCAAGAAATATCGGATCGTGCATGAGTTCTTTTACCATGTTGTTTCTCCGTATCTTTACTCAACTCCGTGCATCCCCATCAAATCGCGCAGATCTCCAAAGCTCTTGTCATACTGTGCCTGAGAGATCGCACCGTTTTGAAGGAAGGTATCGAGCAACTGCTTCTGCTGACGGAACAGATTGACCTTCTGCCAACGCTCCTTCGTCATAAGATTGGAATGTCCCGTGCGGATCTCACCGAGCAGCGATACTTCAATGCCCTCGGTCTTTCGTTGATAGACGAATCCCAGCTTTTCCTGCACGCGACGGGATTTATCGTTGCCGTCGTAATAGCCGCACCAAATGCGGTTCACGCTGAGATCCTCAAACGCATAGCGAAGCATCTCGCGCGAGGCCTCGGTAATCAATCCCTGCCCCCAAAATGGTTTTCCTATCCAATAACCAAGTTCGTATTCATCGTCCTGCTCGGCGAGGTCATTGCGATGAAAACCGATGCTGCCGATAGGCTTGCCACTCTCTTTTAAACAGACGGCATAGGTTTCGGGAGCTGACAG
>JAZQFQ010000017.1:0-5123 GCA_045539595.1 Eubacteriales bacterium
TATGTTTACGCATAGTTGTACTCCTTTTTGCTCATTCTCGCACAAAGCGCGCATATACTGCTTTTAGTGTACCATTGATGCGAAGCAAATGCAATACAGCCGCGAAAATTGATAAATTATACACCCTAATTTAACAATATAAAAGGAAAACACGCCTGCCATCGCAAGCGTGTTTTCGGAAGCGAATTACTTTTTCAACTTGAACAGTACGGTCTGACCGTCAAGTCCACTCATATCGATGGTTACGGTGGTCTTGCCGGCAAAAGCGGACACGCTCACTTTATCGTGAGCACCGTCCAGCGCATAGGTGCCATCCAGGACGATGGTGTGCTCACCCTTCACCTTCATGGTAGGATCGCTGATGGCGATCTGCTTACCGCCCTCCGTATCCTTCACCAGCATGGTGCAGGCGAAATCGGGGGTGATGCCCTCAAATTCCACGACTTCCCAGAATACGATGCCCGTCATGCCCAGTTTGTTCTCGCGAACGGCCTGGATCTGTTTGGTGTTGGAGAGGATCTCCACGTCCGGATTTTCATAGTAGGCCTTGCCGTCCTCACGAGATGCCAGGGGCAGGATGATGTAGGAATAGGTATCGTTTTTGGGATTCACACCGTGATCGAAGAAGATCTCGATGAAGCGGGCGTTGGCGGTAGTTGTCGCGATATTCACCGTCAGATCCTGCTTCTCGGGGAACACGATGGAGCCGTACTTGGAGATGTACGCATACTTCACGCCTTCCATCTTCTTATCCGAGGCGGCGGTGATGTTCTTCTCATCGTCGTTCAGATACAACTTGGTGGCACCGCCGGCCATCTTATGATTCTCCACCGTAGTGATAACGCCCTTGTCCTTGGTGCTATTAATATCCGCACCCAGCATCACATATTCGTTATCGAAGAAGAAGTAGGACTTCTTCGCCACCAGATCGGAATCGAAGTCTCCGTTCTTGTTGTCGTACTGGAAAGCGGCCAGAGCGTATTCATCCATCTGCACGCCGCCCACGAAATCGGACGCGTTGAACGTGGCAGCATTGTTCTTAGGATTGCGCTCTCTGGTATCTACCGTGGTACCGGGCAGGCGATAGTGGTTGGCCGTCTGGTGGTAGGTACGGTCGTACTGGGACACCGTATTGGCATAGATATACAGCATGCCGGCACCGGTGTACCAACCGTTGGGGTTATCGATCTTGGTATCCGACCAGACAAAGCACTCATAGCGCGCAATGCTGGGAGAACACATGGACAACATGGATGCAAAGTCACCGCGATGGGTGGTTACTCGTGCCATCTTGGGGAACACCTTAGCGCCCACCTGTGCCACACCGGCGGAGATGCTGGTATCCTCTTCGATGTCCGTGATGAAATCCGCGGTACTGATCAGACCACTGGTTTCATACGCATAGGAGTTATTGTCCAGATAATACTTCAGAAGGGTTTTGATCTCCTTTGCCCGGTCGGCGGGAGCATACTGGCTGATGCGGGCCAGACCGGTGATGATGCACACGGAACGCTCGCTCTCATTGCCGTTGAGCCACGCGATACGGCCGCTGACGGCGCTCATAGCCGCGCCGCGGAACAGAACGGGTGTAAAGGAATCAAAAATCCAGTCCACCTGGCGGTTCACCAACTCATCGGAGAAGGCATACTCGGATCCATCCACCGTGTACAGGATAACGGAAAGCATGTCCAGAAGGCTTCCGCCGTATCCGGTAGTATAGGGAACGTGGGTATGGAGGATGTAGGAACCATCCTTATAAATACCGTCACCGCTCTTCACGTAATCAAACACGTTATCGGACAGCGTATCCACCGCCTTCTGCAGGCGGTCACCGTCCTTCTGCAAAGCGGCCGCCAGAATGATGGAGAAGGTCATATCGATCATATTGGCGGAGGTATAGGACGGAGAGTAGATGATGGAATCCATCCGGTCCATGTAGTGCTTCATCTCATCGATACTCAGATCGTCCCGCAGGGCCAGCAGAATACGGGTCAGGCTGCCGGGGGAATTGATATAGCTGTCGTGCCAGTTGCTGCCGGAGGGCAGTTTGTTCTTTGTACCGCCGTAGAACTTATCGTACATGAAGTCCAGGCAGTAGATGATATCGTCACGCAGCTGCTCGTTTTTGTAATAATCCGAACCGGGAGTGGCGTAGCCACGCGCCATATGCAGAATATTCGTATAAATGGCAGACATATTGGCACTGGTGAATTTCAGATTCTTGCCGAAGGGATCAGTAGTGCTGTTTCGATCCACCGCGTTCATCCAGTTTTTGCAGTTGGTGTTGATGGTGCCTATAATGGCCTTTTGATATTTCTTATCTGCGGTTTTTCCGTTGCCAAACTCCAGATAAGCATATCTCTCAACAATGTATTCAAACACATCCGCAACCTCCTCGTTCGGGTACGGCGGCTCCGTTACAGGCGGTTCCGTTACGGGCGGCTCCGTTACAGGCGGCTCCGTTACGGGCGGTTCCGTCACGGGCGGTTCCGTCACAGGCGGCTCCGTCACGGGCGGCTCCGTCACAGGCGGCTCCGTCACGGGCGGTTCCGTCACAGGCGGTTCCGTTACAGGCGGTTCCGTCACAGGCGGTTCCGTTACAGGCGGTTCCGTCACGGGCGGTTCCGTCACAGGCGGCTCCGTTACGGGCGGCTCCGTTACGGGCGGTTCCGTCACAGGCGGTTCCGTTACGGGCGGTTCCGTCACAGGCGGTTCCGTCACGGGCGGCTCCGTCACGGGCGGTTCCGTCACAGGCGGCTCCGTTACAGGATCGGTATCCACATCCCCGCTCTGCACAGGCGGATCGATGGGATCGGTATCGGCGGGATCTTTCCCGCCCGGCACCTGACAACTGCAAAGCAGCATGCTCATCAGCAAGAGCATGGCTGTACATCTCGTAATCCATTTCGTCATAGTTTCCAACTCCTTATCAAAATTATCCACTGGATTCAAATCATTACAAAGTCACTAATAGTCTACCATCCCCGGCAACAAAAATCAATAGCGAGGAGAAATCTCCCGATTTTTTTGCAAAAAACGGTACAGGGAAATTCCCCTGTACCGCCTGTTCTCACGAAGCCGTTTCTTTTCTGGAACTCCAAGCCATGCATCCTACGGCGCATCCCGTCGCCAGCACGGCCGACACAATCATCCACCCCAGCGGTGTTTTCGGAATGAAATCCTCCACCGTCAGCGGATCCCGGGGAGTCCCCGGAGTCCCCGTCGTCGGGGTATCCGCTGTGTCCGGCGACACATTTGCGTACCGTTCCGGTGTGAAAATCTGCACCTCATGCAGATTCATATAGGTGCCCATGGGATTCTTCTCCACATTCAAGCGGTGGATGGCCAACGCCACAAAGGACACGGTGGTTTCCGCATCGAATTTGGCTTCATATTCCCAGTAGGGGATTCCATCCGCCGTATCGCTGTCGCAATACAGATACTGCACATCGGATCCCACACGCAGATCCCGCGCCTCATACAGCACCCTCCAGGAGCCTGCCTCGCCCGTCTCGCTGCCGAGGATATCGAAATCGGCCAAAACAAAATCCAAAGGATTGCTTACGCCGGAGGCACCGGTCACATCCGGATGGATCAATCGAAAACCGGCGGCCGTGGCGGACTCGATCAATTCGAAGGTGATGACGGCCACGTACTCCCCGCCGCTTTGCTGGATGCCATCCGCATTGTATCGATTCTTCGTCCAATTGACCACCTTGGCGTTGTAGTTTCCGTGCTCGCTGCGGGGGCCGATCGCCCATTCGTTATCGACCAGATGTATAATATCCTGATACACATCCCCGCGGGTGTGGGGGTCATCCAGCCCCACATAGGTGATCTCCGCCCCATAGAGGGCATTGAATTTATTATATTCCTGCGCCCGGACGGGCAAAGTGCAAGCCAGCACCCCGCACAAGGCAATTACGCCCGCGAGAATTCGATGAGCACGCATAGCCGTTCTCCTTTGCTTTGTCGTGTTGTCCTCTTCATTGTATCATACAGATCCCGGGTGTGCAAGTGCAGGCAACAAAATACGCAATAAAAAATCCGCCCGAATGGGCGTATTTTTCGTAAGTAAGAATTAGTTCTCTTTCTTCTTCAGAACTACAACGCCGGCAGCAGCGGCTGCGATAGCGATTGCAGGAACGATTACGAAATCGAAGGTTGCGGGAGCGTCGGGAGCATCAGCAGGCTCGGTTGCAGCGGGCTCGGTTGCGGGAGCCTCAGTTGCAGGAGCCTCAGTTGCAGGAGCCTCGGTTGCGGGAGCCTCAGTTGCAGGAGCATCAGTTGCAGGAGCCTCAGTTGCAGGAGCCTCAGTTGCAGGAGCCTCGGTTGCAGGAGCCTCGGTTGCGGGAGCGTTGCCGGCAGCGGTGCCGTAAACTTCCAGCTCGAGCATGTTTACATACTGACCCTTAGCCAGGTCGGTGTGGTTGCACAGCAGGCAGAGGCCCAGAGCAACGTACTTAACGTTCTCAGCGCCGGACAGATCAGCCTCGAATACCCAGTAGGGGTACATAACGTCCTCGGACTCATCGTAGAACCACAGTTCGTTCTCTTTGGTCTGACGTGCTTCATGAGCTACCTTCCAAGAACCAGCTTCGCCGGTGGAGCTAACCAGAATATCCCACTCCTGAATCAGGTAATCACCGATACCGAAGTCGGGGTCAGCCATAACTACGCGGTACTTGCTCAGATCAGCAGCGGACTTCAGTTCCAGAGTGATCAGGCTGTAGTAAGGATAGCCTTCGGTGTAGGGGGGCTCTTTGTAGCTGGCCAGCTCGGTGGTCTCGCCGTTTGCATTGTAGCGGGTAGCGAAAGCCTGATGCTTGCCGCCCCAGTTGCCTGCGTTCCAAGCAACGTCGGTGTTGTAATCGCCGTCGGTCAGGATATCAGCCTTCTCTGCATACTCAGGCAGATAACCGGTAACGGTAACGGTTGCACCCAGTGCAACATTGGTTTCGTCAGCAGCCATAACGGGAGCGACGATGGACAGCATCATCAGAACTGTCAGGCAAAGTGCAAGAATCTTTCTCATGGTGTTTTTCCTTTCAAAAATATCGTTAACGATAATCACGACCAAGTTACACTTGGTTCATGTTACGATTGTATTATATCACATCAAT
>JAZQFQ010000018.1:0-29604 GCA_045539595.1 Eubacteriales bacterium
CGTACCTTCCGTATTGTGAGGTCTAAAGGAAGTGCGTCATCGTATGCATCAGATATACTCAAAAAGTATCGCCTTGATAAAGACTCTTTAGCTGCAAGGAGGTGCGGTCATGGCAATTAGCATTTTGTATTTGAACGAGCGTAATAATTCTGCCGAACCGATTCAGAGCAGAATTCTATACCATCTTTCGCTTGACCGTTCATTTTCGCATATTTGTGCTGACGTGAAAAAACGCGAGCGTTTCCTTTACGTAGTGTCGGATCTGACAAACGATAAAAATGAAATTCTGTACCGCCAAGCGATTGTAAAGGATTTTGAAAACAATCCCGCTTTGCTTGAACAGCTTGCGTCACTATCCGCGCGATTTGAGGAACTGCGGATCACACAAAAGACGGCAGGAAAGGACGAATTTCGTCTGAATGCAACGGGAACGGCTTCTTCTTCGTCTGCCAAAAACATTCTGCAAGCGCAGGCGCTTTGCCTAAAGCGCGCCTTGCTGTTCATCAAGGCATATGGTGAGCTTTTAGAGAAATATGAATTGAAATCCCACGGATTAAAAAGTCTGTATTCCTCTTGCAAGGAAATGTATGAAAGTCCCGATTTCATCAAACTGATCACTTTCTGCTCTAAGTATGAGAATTTCAGTGCAGGCGGATATTGGGATTTCAAGTTTGCCATGAACGATGAGGGGCGTATTGAATCTTATGAGCTGATCGATCACAGATATATTCACGTGACAGATCCGGAGCTAAAAAAGAAAGGCTTTTCACTTTTCAAAAAAGCAGAGGAAACCGCGTATCCCTGTCAGCGCTTGTCTCCTGACAAGGACGGTTTGTATGAGAGACTTGCCGTTTCCGCCTTGTCCGATCTTTCGGGTGTGTTCGCAAAAATCTCGGAGCAAATATTTGAGAAATACGGCTTGATCGGTCGTGAGTTGGTCTTTTATGATGTGGCACTAAAATATGTGCAGACTTTGAAGGAGAAGAACGTTCCTGTTTGCTATCCAACGTTCACGGCAGATCAAAGTATCCACGTCAAAAAACTATACGATTTGTATCTGCTGATGTCGAGTCCCAATCCGTCTGATGTAATACCCAACGATTTTACGCTTGATAAAGATAACGGCGGCTTGTTGGTGTTTGGTAATAACGGAAGCGGTAAAACCGTATATTTGCGTTCGATTGGAACAATGCAGCTCCTTGCACAAACGGGACTGCCCATTCCGTGTGAGTCAGCAGAGATCACATTATTCTCGCAGCTTGCAACACAGTTTTCGGAAGCAGAAAAGGAATTTCGTGAGGGAAACGATGCAGGACGTTTTGAGCAAGAGGTGCGCGAGCTTGCCGCAATGGTTGATACTTTGAAGGAAGGTTCGCTTGTGTTCCTCAACGAAACTTTCCAAAGCACCGCCTACGCCGAGGGGGCGGAAGGTCTGTATCACCTGTTGAAGCATTTTTCAGCATTCAACATCCGCTGGATATTGGTGTCGCATCTGCGGCAGATTGAAGAAAAGTTTGAGCCAAACGAAGCAAGCGTTTTGCATACGGCAGCGGGGTATAAGATAGTTTAATAAAAACACCGCCGAGCGCAACCGTATGGTCGCTCTCAGCGGTATTTTATACATTGTGAAATTTCAACTATTGTTTTGTTATCTCCACAACAAATCTCCATTTCGGAGAAATAACAAAATATCGATTTGTTTACTCTACCGTTGATTTCGTGTATAATATAGTCACAAGCTCCGGAACTTGAATTTTTTCGAGAGGTGAAAAATATGTACGAATGTAAGATCGCAGAAAAATTGGTGGAGCTCCGCACTTCAAAGGGAGTAACACAAGAAGATGTGGCACAAAGCCTATCTATTTCAAATAAAACGGTTTCCAAATGGGAGAACGGTGCTTCGACCCCCGATCTTCCTATGGTTATAGAACTCGCAAAATATTACGGTGTCACCACCGACACCCTTCTCGGACTTTCCGAGGATAAAAAGCAAAGCACGACGGAAGAAATCCGCTCTTTGTTTGAAGGGCTTGACCGCCGCGAATCTGTGCTAAAAGCATTTGAAGCGGTAAAAGCACTTATTCCGGCCATGTATGGAACAGTTTCCCAATATAATGATGATGTATATGATAGAGAAAATGTTTTTCCGTCTGAGATATCGCATTTTTATCGTTCTAACATATCGCTTCATGAGTTTTTTGAGTTCGTAGCAAGCTCCGAAAATGTAAATGTAGCGGTAATGATGCTCCGCAACAAAGCTGATTTTGCATGGATGAACGATCCGCGTAAGCAAGCAGAGATTGTGAAGATATTCAAATTCTTGTCGAGTGAAGATGCTTTGTCCGTTCTTTATTATATTCATTCCACCGCTTGCTCGGAAAGCTTCACGGCGGACTATATTGCAAAGAATACGGGCGTAAAGGAAGAACGAGTTTCCGAAATTCTCGATGAATTCTGTTCTGTAGGAGCTTGTCATTGGGTAACGGCGCACCTTGCTGAAGGAGATGTCAGAGTGTATGAGTGCTACGGTGACGGTCTTGTGCTGTCCTTGATTTCCTTGGCATTTGAAAGAATGTGCGGTAGACAGTCCTACGAATACAACTTCAACGGAAGATGCAAAATGATCGGAGGTAAATAATATGAGTTTATCGGCTAATATCAAAAGATTGCGTCTTGAAAAGGATATGACACAAGAGCAGCTTGCCACAAAGCTTGGAGTATCAGCGCAAGCAGTATCCAAGTGGGAAACGAGCGAAACTTATCCCGATGGCGCGCTTCTTATTCCTCTTGCCAATGAGCTTGAGGTATCTCTTGACGAGCTTTTTGGAAATAATTCTGTCACTATGGCGGATATTTCGGGGAGAATCGTGAGGTTGATTCATAACACCGAGGCAAAAGAGAGGTTCAACATTGCTCGCGATATCGGTTGGCAGATCGAGCGCGGTTTGTTTAACTGCCGTATGGAGATAGAAAAGAAGTATGACCCAAATGAAATCAATAATCAAAAAAATGCATCCTACATTCTTGACGATAATGGATTTACAATCGTTTCTAATGGAAAAGAGCCTTTCTTCTCCGTGTTTCCGCAACCGGAAGAGGGATACGGACATTTTTTGAACGACAGGGACGATCTTCAAAAGATCTTTGCTGCACTGTCTCATACGGATACAATGAACGCTTTGATCTATTTGTATCATAAAGCGGAGAATTACGTTTTTGAGAGCGCAGTGCTCCAGCGAGATTGCGAGATCGCAAATGATCAGATCAGCGCGGTAATAGATGATCTGTTGACGCTAAAGCTAATATGGAAACAGGAGCTTACAATTAACGGTGAAAAACGTGTTCTGTATTATTCTCGACCGAGCCACAAATTGCTTGCCGTATTGTTGATGACAAGAGAGATTGGCTATAAGGGAGCATATAGCCTACAATCACATATCAGAAATACGCCGTTTATTAAAGAATAATGAAACACCGCCCAGAGTAACCGTTTGGTCACTCTCGGCGGTGTTCTATTAGCATTAATTCGAATAATTATAATAAAAAACAAATCCGAACCAATTTCGATTTACGAAATAGTTCGGATTTGTTACGTTTGGAGAAGCAATGAATGCGATACTGACACGGAAGACCCTACCAATCAGGAATGCTATAAAAAGATCCACAAGTTGTGTGATCACATAGAACTCGAAGCGGCAAGGTACTCTAGCATTAAAAAGATTCAACTGATGGCGGGAGCCTATAGCAAAAAAGAAGAAGATGTGCTGAAGTTACTAGAGAAGACTGAAGCTACAGTAACTGAAACACAAGATCAGGCCAAAAACTTGTCGCAACAATTGATTTCAATCCTTGGAATTTTCGCGGGTATTATTATAACTTTCTCGTTTGCCACCACGATTGTTGGTGAAACAGTTGCCAACTTGGCGAAAAGTGATGTTGTGTACCTTGGTTTCATAATATCTGTTCTGGGTGCGATATTTTTCAATGTGATTGCATTTTTGCTATCATTTGTCACCAAATTATCCGGACACAAATTTTCGGAGAAAATCCCGTGGCTGGTTTATATTGTTGGCAATTTGATTGCTATAGGTCTTACTTTATTTTTCTTTTCTAAAATGTAGTATACGATAATTTTGTTGCGGGACTTTGTTGGAGTGTCTTTTCAAGGAGGCTGACGGCAAGAAAACGCAAAAACATTTTCAAGCTAATATTTTTTCTGCCGGGAGCAGCCTTTATGGACGCTCTCGGCTGTCTTTTTTCATATTCCACGCTCCGATGAATTGATGTTTCCAAATGGGTTGTTTGCTGTTCTATCAAAGTATGGTATAATTAGTACACAAACATCCAATCATGGGGGAGCGATTATGTCCATTGGACAAAATATCAAAAAATACAGAAAAGAAAAAGGCTTAACGCAAAGAGAATTGGCTGACCGGATTGGCGTATCGGTGCAGGCAGTTTCCAAATGGGAGACGGATACAGGTGCTCCCGATATATCGCAAGTCGTTCCGCTGGCTTCCGCCCTGGACATCTCTACCGATGCGCTTTTTGAGTACACACGCAAGGCCAACCCCGAGGATTTTCGGGAAATTAGCAAGGATTATTACAGGCAGGAAGTGTTTCGTGAGCAAAAGATTTCCGACAAGGACTATGACACGCTCTGCTCGTATTTTTCCGTGCATCCGCAGAATTCCGAGGCAGCATCACTTTGCCTAAAATATTTGGTGGATAGGATCGTTGCCGGCAAAGTGCAGGATAGAGCCAAGAGCGAACTGGTTGCGGAGTGTGAAAAATACGCAAACTGTGTTTTCAAATATGAAACGGATGCGGATACAATCTTCATGACTCATTTTGTTCTTGCCCGGGGATATTCTGCTCTTGGGGAAAATGAAAAGGCAAAAGAGATTCTCGGAAAGGTTCCTGTGACTTTCGGCGACCGTTTGTATTGGGAGGCGGAAATCGCGCAGGCCAATAAAGACTACGATGAGGCAATGCTGAAATGCAGATCCAGTTTCGCATTGAAGGCAAGATATATTTCAAGATGCATCCGCATGGCGGGCGAGATCTACGAGGAACGGGATGGAAGGGCGGGGCTCATGCAGCGTATGGAATATGAAGAGTATATGCTGCGATTGCTGAACGCGTTTCTTTCCGGCGGGGATTATTTGCCCTGCCGCCAAGTGTATCAGAAATACATCCTGCTCAAGGGTATGGTGCGCCGATATATAGAGCTTGGAGAGTATGAGCGGGCTATCGAAAAGGCTGAATTGATTTTCGAAGGCAGAAATACTTTTTATGACTTCTTACACCAGCCATACGATAAGGATTCGCTGTTATTTGAGAACAATGATTCCATAGAATATCAAATGTGGACAGCCAAAGAACTAGACAGTTATGTCCAGACTACCGTGAATCGCCTCAAAGGAATTCCGGACTATGCGAGATATCCAAAAATCAAAGAGCTGTTCGAGAAGTATGGATTCGTATAACTTGCTCAATTGGCGAGGGAGGACGTTTTGAAAGACATCGTTATTATCAAACGGATATGGCAATTTGCTAAGCCATACAGATGGGCTTTTTTGCTCAGTTACTCGGTACTGCTGGTGGAATTGGCATTTCATCAAACAATACCTCTGTTTTTAGAGGACGTTATCAACTTCGCGGTTTATGAGGCAGATCTGCAAAAGTTCCTGTGTGCGACTTTATGGTACGCTCTTGTCTTCTTTGGATACGCTGCTTGCGGATTTATTCAGCTGATATTGTGGCAGCGGGTACATAACCGGTATGTTTATGATGTTCGAGTCGCGTGTTATAGAAAAGTACTGCGCATGACGCCTAAGGTGCTTTCCGATATCAGAACGGGGGATGTGATACAAACCATCAACAGCGATACTGCTGAATTTCATCACATTATCCAGCGGTTTGCTATGAGAATTCTGAATGCGGGAATTGGTACGGCCACGTCTCTTATCATCGTGGCGTATATGAAATGGGAAATCGCTTTGCTTATGGTGATCATCATTCCCATTTCCGCAGTGATTTGCCGAGGAATTGAGTCGAAAATGAAGAAGGCATCCGACGAGAACCGGGCAAAACAAGGGAAGTATTCTGCGTGGCTGTTGGAAATGCTCAAAGGAATGCGCGAGGTCAAACTGTTTGTGGCTGAGAAAACCGTATTGAAACTGTTTTCCGACAAGAACAGAGATATTATCGATTCCTCGGTAAGACAGGATGTTGTTCAGTTCAAATCCGATCAGATCATAGATGCCATATATTTTTTAGCAGACATCTTGTTTTACATTGTTTGTGCTGTCTTCGTGGCAAACCGTCACATCAATATCGGCCAATATGTGGCCATGGCCACCTATTTTTCCATGATATCCCGAAATGTTAAACATGTATTGAAAGGCAACGTGGAATATCAGAGGAGAAAAACCTGCGTGGAAAGGGTGTTTAGGCTTCTTGACAGGGATGAGGAAAACGAGGACGGACTTTCTGCACTCAATGTTCTGGCAGGAAGCATTGACGTGAAGAATCTTTCTTTTGCTTATGACGAGAAAAAGTATATTCTAAAGAACGTAAATCTACACATCGACGCGGGGAAAAAGATTGGTGTGGTGGGTGTGTCCGGTGTGGGAAAAAGCACGCTGGCCAATCTCTTATTGCGCTTTTATGAGCCGCAAGAGGGTGAAATCCGAATTGATGATCAGTGTCTAAGGGACTGTACCTATTCCTCCATTCGGCAAGCTGTTGGCATTGTAAACCAAGAAAACATTGTTTTTGATACGACGGTAAGGGAGAATATCACCTTTGGCAGTGCCGCAACGGACGATGAATTATGGGCGATTCTTGAAAAGGTGTGTCTGCGCGCGGAAATCGAAAAACTGCCAAACGGGTTGGATACCGTTCTTGGCGGTTATAGTGTTTCCTTGTCAGGCGGACAGAATCAACGGCTTTGCATTGCTCGACTCATGTTCCGTGATCCAAAAATCATTATACTCGATGAGGCGACAAGCGCCTTGGATTTTGAATCCGAGCGTATCGTTCAATCTGCGTTGGATTCGCTGGCAGAGAATAGGACAACCATTGTTGTTTCCCATCGCTATCAGGCATTACAGAATACAGATAAAATACTTGTATTGCACGAAGGTGAGCCGGTTGGATTCGATCATCATGAGAAACTGATGGCAGAAAACAAGTACTTTTCCGATATGTTTGCCGGTCAAAGGGAGGCGATGGTATGAAGCATACGAGATGGAATATATACCGTCATCTGAACGGGACCATCTCCTTTTCGAAAAAATGGATGCTGTTCAGCGGTCTGCTGACATTGACCGTAACGGCGATTTCTTTGCTGTTTCCGTATTTGTATAAAACACTGGTTGACGATGTTATGACGCAGGGAAATATCCAATTACTGTATATTGTCATTCCCGCCATGATTGGTGTGCATCTGCTCAAGGTGCTTGTGGCGGGAATACAAACCTATGTAAATAAAAGGTTTTCCTACAGTACCACACTGAACACAAAGAAACGCCTAATGGAAAAATTCCTTGAGAGGGATATTTCTGTGACTACCGTCAAAGAGATCGGAGCGCAAAGCAATAATATTGAGAAAGACTCCGGGGCGGTCTATATCTTTTTGTCAAATCATGTGGTGGGATTCATTGCGTCCTTTGTTATCGTCGGTATCTACCTGGTTCTCATGTTGAGAATCAATATGTGGCTAGGACTGCTTTCCGTTGTGCTGCTGCCCTTAACCCTCTGGTTTTCACAGATGATCGGCAATAAATACAACGCAGTAAACAAAGAAAGCTATGATGTCAAATCAAAAACAAAAACGCACTTGTTTGATACGGTGCAGAAATGGCGCGAAATCAAGACGAACACCCTGGAAGATTCGTTTTCTGACGAATACGATGCAAGATTGGAACCCGAAAGAACACTGAATAATAAATGGATGTTCTATTATGCCTTGCGGGATTTCTTCTATGAGATCAAAACGCAGTTTGTATTGAAGGTGCTGATCTATTTTGTTGGCGGATTGTTTGTTATTTCAAAGGATATCAGTGTGGGTGATTTGCTCATGTTCGTCAGCTTTATGAGCAGTATGAATGCTGCATTGGATGCCATTATGAAGTCCAAAACCGATTTTCTTGGGCAGAAAGCTGTGTTTGAGCGCCTTTTCAAGATTTTGGATGAGCCTGAGCCTCTTAAAGGAAGGGCCTGTCCTCAGAATGCAACGGTTCATTTGAAGAATGTCGACTTCGCATATGGTGCATCAGACGACAAAGTACTTGAAAATGTAACCTGTAAGTTTGCAACCGGTAAAAAATATCTCCTAATAGGTAAAAGCGGTGAAGGCAAGTCAACACTGATAAAACTCTTGCTTGGTTTACATAAGCAGCAGAGCGGGCAGTTGCTGATTGACGATACAGATATATCCGATATTGATTCGCATAGTTTGCTGAAAAACATCGGAGCCGTTATGCAGGAGAATATGTTTTTCAATCTGTCCATCCGTGAAAACTTGCTGTTGATTGCGCCTGATGCAAGTGAAGCAGACCTGATTGCAGCCTTGGACGCCGCGCACCTTTATGAGTTCGTAGATAGTCTTCCGCAGAAAATTGATACTATAATTGGTGAAAGAGGTGTCAAATTGTCGGGTGGACAAAAACAGCGGTTAGCCATCGCGAGACTGATTCTTCATAACCCGCAAATCGTTATTATGGACGAAGCAACAAGTGCGCTGGATTCCATCGTTGAGAGCGAAATCCTCGATAACTTGAACAAGGTCTTCAAAGATAGAACGATGATTGTGATTTCGCACAAACCGCTTGCGAAGTTCACGCAAGATGAAACCTATTTGGTTGAGAACAAGTCTGTTGCCAAAATAGCATAAAGGAAACCGCCGGGAGTAACCGTAATGGACACTCCCGGCGGTTTATATCCCTCTTTACGAAAATCGAATTTTGTGTTATAGTATACACAACTAAGTGGATGCAGGAGGCGGAATATGAAATTGAAAATCGCGATTTGTGATGATGACGCTGCCCAGCGGGCGTATCTGAGTGACATTCTCACACCGTGGGCGAAGCGGAACCGCCATCCCGTCGAGATCAAAGAATACGCCGGGGCGAAACCATTCCTGTTTGATTACGAGGCAGAAAAGGATTTTGATATCCTGCTTCTCGATATCGAAATGCCCGAGATAAACGGCATCGAGATTGCCAAGCGCGTGCGGCGGGAAAACACTACGGTGCAGATCATCTTCATCACGGGATTTTACGAATATTTCAGCGACGGTTTTGATGTGTCTGCCCTTCATTATCTGATCAAGCCGGTGGACAGTACCAAGTTGTATCCCGTGTTGGATAAGGCGGTGGACAACCTTGCTTACCGCCAGCGGTCGGTGCTGATTGCCACGCCCGATGAGGATATCAAGGTGTCCCTTGCCGATATCTGCTACATCGAGTCGGCGAACGTGTACGTGAACGTGCACACCATTCGCGGTACGTACCGCACCCGTATCTCCCTCGCCAAATTCACCGAGCAGTTGGATGATACGTTTTTCAAAGTCCACCGCTCCTACGTGGTGGCGCTGAAGTATGTGAAAAAGATTTCGCGTACGGACATCACGATGATAAACGGGGACACCGTTCCCATCAGCCGGGGCATGTATGATGCGGTTCATGCCGCGCTGATCAAGCATTTGTAAAGGAGGCCCATATGCTGTTTGATAAATGGATTGCGAAAAAAGTTGCCTCTTTTGAGAATGAACTTTTGCAGAAGTATTACGCCGAAGTGGAGAACATGTACGACAAAATGCGGGGTTGGCGGCATGATTACCGCCATCATATCCAGACAATGAAAGTACATATGGCCAATGGCGAACATGAGGAAGTTGGCAAGTATCTGGACATGCTGGACAACGATCTGACCAATGTGGAAACAGTGATCAAGACGGGCAACCGCATGACGGATGCCATTCTGAACAGTAAGTTGTCCCTTGCCGCGCAAAAAGAGATCCGCGTCAAGGCGGAGGCTAAGATACCTGTATCGCTGTCGGTGTCCGAACTGGATCTGTGTATCGTCATAGGCAATCTGCTCGATAATGCCATCGATGCCTGTATGGAACTGCCGCCCGAGGAGCGGCTGATCCGCATCTATATGGAGATGAAGGGAAACTATCTGTATATGGCTCTGACCAACACGTCGGGCGGGAAGAAGAAGCATCATTTCCGCACGACTAAGGGCGAGGGACACGGTTTCGGTATCAACCGGACGGACACCATCGTGAAGAAATACGGTGGATACGTGACACGGGCGTCCGAGGACGAAGCATTTTCCACCGAGGTACTGCTCCCTATGTAAGAATATGGCAAAAAAGTGCAATCGACATCAAATTTCCGACGTTTGACATCAGATTGCACTTTTTTGTTATCCAACATGATACAATCATGCCAAGGTGGTGATTTCATGAAAGATAAAAAAGAAAAACGTAAATATTCCCGGATCGGGTCCATTGTGTGGGCGCTGAAACGGCTGTGGAAGATTGACAATCGCTTTGTGTTTTACATTTTCTCCCACGCCCCATTTGCTATTATCGCGCCATTGGCCTCATCCTACTTTACAAAACTCCTGTTAGATGCACTGGGACGCGGTGCGTCGTTTGGTGAATTAGTTGTGGTTGTGGTCTGCTTTGTGGGCGGTGTTGCTTTGCTGGAGATGCTAAGAGCGCTTGTAAATAGCAGGTGTGCTGCAAGACAATACTATCCAACATGTGTATATCAAACGGAGATGTCTGCATTCATCCATAATAGAATGGATTATGAAAATAACGAAAAACAGGATTTCAAGAAAATCAGTCAGTATGCAATGGGGAATGCCAGAAGCGGCAACTGTGCCCTTGAGTTTATTTGGCGGAATATTTCTGGCCTTTTGGTGGCACTGCTGGGTATCGGTACATATGGCTCCCTTCTCAGTGTACTGAATCCTGCACTCTTTGCGGTAGTGTTGGCTGTGTCTATCGTGTCGTATTATACTACCCGCTGGCAGCCCAAATATTACGAAAAACACAAGGATAAATTCGAGAAGGAAACTCGCAAACTGAATTATATTAAGGGAATCTCGGAAAGTTTTCCTGCGGCAAAGGATGTCAAATTGTACGGAATGGAGCCGTGGCTGGACGCGATGGCGCGGGACTACCAGAGCTACATCCTCATGTGGGAAAAGAAATGCAGCCTCCGAGGTCTTTGGGCCTCTATTCTTGCCGGAGTGATGAGCTTTGTGCAGAACGGTGCGGCATATGTCGTGCTGATCGGTGCTCTGCTGGCAGGGGAGATGTCTGTCGGTGATTTTGTATTCTACTTCGGCGTGGTGGGCAGTATTGCAGGTTTTCTGCATAGTATTATTCAAAACGTTGCCAAACTGAACACCCGTGCCGAGCAGATCGACTATTACCGTGACTTTTTCTCCTATCCCAATGTAATGAACTACGGCGAAGGCTGTGCGCTTCCCAAGGGAGCAGTGAAAATCGAATTGAGGGATATATGGTATCGCTATGATGGTGCTGAGGACTATACACTAAAGGGCATAAATCTGACTGTTGACAGCGGAGAAAGTATTGCACTTGTTGGTATGAACGGTGCCGGAAAAACCACGCTGATCAAATTGATCTGCGGACTCTATCTGCCTACAAAGGGCGAAATTCTGGTAAACGGCAAAAAAATTGAGGAGTACAACATTCACGAGTATTATTCCATCATTTCCGCTGTTTTTCAGGAAATCCGACAGGTGGCCTTCACTATGTTTGAATTTGTGGCAAGTTCCGATCTGACAAGAGCAACCGCCCGTGAGGACGCCATAGAGGCTCTGAAAAAGGCGGGGATCTGGGAAAAGATCGATAGCTTGGAAAATGGTATTGACACTCATCTAATGAAAGGAATATATGACGACGGGGTGGATCTGTCCGGCGGCGAGATGCAGAAATTGGCACTTGCCCGTGCGATTTATAAAAACGGCTGTATGCTGATTCTGGACGAGCCTACCGCTGCTTTGGATCCCATTGCAGAAAACAATTTGTATCTGCAGTATCGGGCACTGACAAAGGGGAAAACTTCGATTTATATTTCCCATCGCTTCGCATCCACCCGATTCTGTGATCGGATTATACTTTTGGAAAACGGACAGATCACAGAAACCGGCACCCACGATGAACTGCTCGCACAGAATGGACAGTATGCATATATGTTCGGCGTGCAGGCGAAATACTACAAGGAGGGAGAAGTACATGCGTAAGGAAAACATCACATGGCGTGCATTCAAGCATTATAGCGGTTACAACAAAAGATACTTTCCGCTGAAATTTCTGCACATCATTTTTCAGAATCTCTCTCCCTATTTCAATCTATGGATGTCGTCGGAAATCGTGTCCGCCCTATACACCAATAAAACACAAGTACACATTTTCACTCTTGTTGCCATCGCGGTGATTGGAAATCTGATTGTTCATATAGCGGGAGCGTTTCTCAGCCGATGGGTTGATATAGAATCTAAAGTGCTGAGCAATAACGAGGGCGCGGCATTCAACAAAAAGACGTTTAGTATGGACTATGATACGTTGGAAAATCCGGATATACGCGCGCTTCGCCGAAAAATCAAGGAAAATGCGTACATAAACCAATACGGCGTACTGGGCATGCGTCACGCTATGGAAGGAATATTCAGCTGCAGTATTAGTCTGATTTATGCTGTAATTTTGTTTTCTGAAATGCTGGTGGAGATTATTGAAGCAGGGATTCATCCGGCAACGATTCTTCTGTTGATCGGCTTGGTTGGATTTACAGCCATTTCAATCACGTACAATAGCCTTATACAAAGAAAAACGGCAGAAAGAGACAAACAAATCAGTGACTTAATGCTTAAAGAAAATCAGCTTGGCAGGGGGTATTCATTCAATGGGATGGATGCCCGCATCTATAAGCAGCAGGACATTGTGACACAGTATGAAACCGAAATGAACAAAGAACATTTCAGGCTCTTTTCATGGGCCCGTAAACAAGCGTGGCTTTTTACATCACCGTATATACTGTTATCCAAGATACCGGAAGTATGTGCGTACTTGATTGTCTGCTTTTACTGTACGAGAGGCGTTTTTCCCATCGGTAGTGTTATCAAATACGTGGGATACCTGAATCGGGTAACCGGCAATATTCTGGACATTTACTACTTCCTCACCTACTTGAAAAACAACGAAATGTTTCTCAAGCCGTACCTGGAATATTTCGATATTCCCAACGACATGTATCAGGGATCTCTGGCGGTGGAAAAGCGGAGCGACAAAAAGTACGATATTGAATTCAAAAACGTTAGCTTCAAATACGCGGGCAGCGATAATTATGCCTTGAAAAACATTAATCTGCGCTTTAAAGTGGGCGAACGTCTCGCCGTTGTGGGCATGAACGGATCGGGAAAGACCACGTTTATTAAGCTGATGTGCCGTCTCTACGATCCCACCGAAGGCGAAATATGCATGAACGATTTCAATATCCGCAAGTACGATTACCGTCAGTATCTGGATATTTTCTCTGTGGTCTTTCAGGATTATCTGCTCCTTGCTTTGCCGCTTGGCAATGGTGTTTCCGCCTCCGCCACGTGGGACGAGGAAAAAGCGGAGCGATGCCTGCGCGAAGTGGGCTTTGGGGAGCGGTACGATCAAATGCCGAAGAAATTGGATACCCCGATTTATAAGTATTTCGATGACGAGGGCGTAAACATCTCCGGCGGTGAAAAACAGAAGATTGCGCTTGCTCGTGCACTATATCGGGACGCGCCGTTTATCATCCTGGATGAACCGACAGCGGCGCTGGATCCTATCGCCGAAGCGGAGATTTACTCCAAGTTTGACGAGATCGTGGGCGACAAGACAGCGATCTATATCAGTCACCGTCTGTCTTCCTGCCGATTCTGCGACAAGATCGTGGTGTTTGATCAGGGCGAAATCGTGCAGATCGGCACTCATGAGGAACTCCTCACCGACGAGAACGGTAAATACTATGAGATGTGGCACGCACAGGCACAGTATTACACGGAGAATAAAGCATCATGAGTTGTGAGTGCATTCTCTCGCATCTTCGAATACTATGCTTGACAGCAATACTGATGTGACTGTAGATCAACTTTCTATTATGGATTATCTAAGAAAGAGGGAGGCATCTGAGTGGTTGAACATGAGATATGCATCATGAGCACTGACAGCGAGATGGATGAAAAAGGCTATGTGCATTGGAGAGCATGGCACGAAACATATACAGGAATTATACCGGACGATTATCTGTGTAACGTAACATTGGAAAAATGCGTAAAGATGGCGCACAAGTTTCCCCAAAACACTTTGTTATTGAAAATTAATCATAGAACTGTTGGATTTGCTTGCATCAAGAAACGTACCGATGTAAAAGATGCCAATGAGATTATCGCAATTTACCTTTTGGAAAAATATCACGGGAAGAAATTAGGGTATGATTTGTTAAAACACACAGTTTCTTTGTTTGAGGATAGTCTACCCATTGTATTATGGGTTCTAAAAGGAAATGAGAAAGCAATACGTTTTTATAAGAAAGTTGGATTTGAGTTTACGGGAAATGAAAAAGACTGTCCGTTTGGAATTGAATTACAAATGGAGATGAAGAGTTTGACTATATGACGATGTAATAAAACACCGCTGGGAGCAGCCGTAATGGTCGCTCCCGGCGGTGCATTAACACGTATGATAGCAAAAAACAAATCCGAACCAATTTCGATTCACGAAATAGTTCGGATTTGTTACGTTTGGTGACCCGGAGGGGAATCGAACCCCTGTTACTGCCGTGAAAGGGCGGTGTCTTAGCCGCTTGACCACCGGGCCTGGTAGCGGAGACTGGACTTGAACCCGTGACCTACCGGGTATGAACCGGTTGCTCTAGCCAGCTGAGCTACTCCGCCATATGATCGTACCGGACGCTTTTTTCAAGCGACCCGCGAACGCTCATATATTGTATCATGTTGGGATAGGATTGTCAAGATGATTTTTGAATTTTTTTTGGATTTTTTGTGATTTCCGTTATTCCTCGTCCGTATCGTCCTCGGGAATATCGGACAGCCGCTTTTCGGCCGGTCGGATGGAAACGGAGGACAGGGGATTTTTCGCCACTGCCTCCTCCATGCCCCGGTCACTGACGTGGGTATAGATCTGGGTGGTGGTCAGCTGCTCGTGCCCCAGAATATCCTTCAGCACGCGGATGTCCACCTCGCCGGTCTGGTACATCAAGGTGGCGGCGGTGTGCCGCAGTTTATGGGTGGAATAATGCTTGTATTCCAGCCCCGCGGCTCCCAGATATTTTTTTACCATCCATTGGATGGTTTTGATGTTCAATCGGTTTCCGTTGCGGCTGATGAACAGGGCGTTTTCGTCCCCGCTTTTGGGTGTGAGCGTCCGACGGACCGGAAGGTACGCATTCAATGCCTCGCGGCAGGCGTCGTTGAGATAGACAACGCGCTCCTTCGCCCCCTTACCGAGGACGCGCAGGGAGCGGAGCTCCGTATCCAGATCACCGAAGCTGATGCCGGCCAATTCCGACAGTCGCATGCCGCAGTTGAGGAACAGCGTCAGAATGGCGTAATTCCGGGCGCGGTTGTCGGAATCCGTATCCTGTTGGACCGCGGTAAGGAGATCGATGCTTTCCTCCACACTCAGGTGCTTGGGCAGTTGTTTTTTCTGCTTGGGGGATTCGATGTTGGCGGTGGGATTGACTTCCAGATAATTCTTTTTCACCGTCATATATTTGAATAATGCCTTGATGGCGGACAGCTTGCGGGCGCTGGTGCGCTTATTGTTGCCCAGTTGTGCGTCGATATACATCAGAAAATCGTACACGTCGGCGGTGGTAATTTCTTTAATGAAAGCGATATCGATTTTGCGGATATCCACACTTGTCACATTTTCCGCTGTGGGTCTCTCTCCCCGCTGTTTCAGGATCATATAGCGAAAGAATGTCCGCAGATCGATGAGGTATTCATCCACTGTTTTTACAGAACAGCCTTGGATGCTCAATTTGTAGGATGCAAATTCCCGCAGAATGGGCGGGAACACGGACAAATCCTTGGTCGGGTTCATGGCGGCTCCTTTCGCACGGTCACTGGAATTTCTGAAACTGTATTTATTATATCACGCTATCCTGCCTCGCGCAAGAGAAAAGGCAATTTCCGCCGCCTGTATCGTTTTTGTAAACTTTCCCGCGAATGACTTGTATTTGCGAGGGATTTTTACTACAATATTCGTAAGAACATATGGGAAAGGACATGACCTATGCTGAATTTTCTGCGGGAGAACATACGGGTGATTCGAAAATTGATCGTGAATCAGTTCGGGGCGGCTTTTTTGGCGTTGCTGCTTGCCTTTACCAGTGTGCGGATCAGTGCTTCGGTATATCTGGTGACCAGCATTTTGTCTGTGTTGTTCCTTTTGTATCTGGATTACGCCACTCTGTGGGAAGAAGGCGCCAAATCCCGCATCCGCGTGGACGACAATCGGGATGTGTATAAGCCCCATACCGGACTATGGCTGGGAATCGCCGCCTCGGCCCCCAATCTGCTTCTGGGCGTGCTGTGCACGCTGTTTACGCTGATTCACCAGATCACCTCCGTGGAATGGTGCGGCTTTGCCGGCGGTGTCTGTGCGGTCATCGGCCGCCTGTGGCAGGCGATGTACATGGGCATTCTGCAGAGCATCGCGCCGGGCGGAAAGTATATCATGCTTCTGATTCCGATTCCCGCGATCCTGCTTTGTTGGGGGGCCTATCGTCTGGGATACGGCAATTTCCGTCTGTTGGGCGGAGCGAAACAAAAGAAATAAAAGAACGGGTGTTGTTTTCGCAGGACAACACCCATTTTTGTTTGAGAAACCGCGGCGCAGACTTGTTTTTTTCATAATTATCCTGTATAATAACTATGTATACATATGCCTATTCCTATAAGAACATAAGAGGTGACGGTTTTGCAGTATTCTTTCCGCGGCGGTGTCCGCCTGGATTTTCACAAAAAGACACGGGGCAAGCGTATAGAAGTATTGCCGGCCCCCGGAACGGTTACCGTTCCGATTCTGAATTCGGAGAATCGGGCGGCGGAAGTGTTTGTTTCCGTCGGGGATACGGTGGCGGTAGGACAGCCCCTCGGCAACGCGGGGGGCGGTCTTTGGTGTCCCGTCCACGCGGGCGTATCGGGCCGGGTTGTCGACATCCGGCAGGGTGTGGATCCGCTGAGCGGTCCGTATATCGGTGTGGTGATTGAAAACGATGGCCAGGACACGCCTGCTCCCACTGTGCAGCCTTTCGCCAAGTCCTTGCAGGATGCTACCGGTGAGGAACTTTTGGAAGTGATCCGCAATGCGGGGATTCCCAGCATGGTGACAGAAACGCTGCCGGTGTATGCGGTGATCGAATCCTCCATCGGACGGGTGGACCGCATTATTGTCAACTGCACGGAGTGCGAGCCTTATCTTACCTCTACCTACCGTCTGCTGATGGAGAATCCTGCCGCAGTGATCAATGGCTTGAAGATCCTTTTGAAGGTCATCGGTGTCCGCCAGGCGTTCTTGGCGGTGGACAACCGCTGCATGGATGCCCTCAACAAATTGGAAAAACTGCTGGACGGCAGTAAGATGATTTTCGGGCGGGCCGTGGATGCCAAATATCCCATGGAGGAGAGGACGCTGTTGTACGCCATGACCGGCCGGGAATTGCCTGCGGGCAAAACGGCGGTGGATGCGGGATGTGTTATGTTTCGGGCGGAAACCTGTGCTGCAGTATTCCAGGCATTTGCTTTTGGCATGCCTTACGTGCGTCGCGTAGTGACGGTAGCGGGCAATTGCATCGCCTCCCCGAAGAATGTATCCGTGCCCCTGGGCACCTCGGTGCAGGACCTGATCGCCTTCTGCGGCGGATTCCGGAAATCCCCGGCCAGTTTGGTGCTGGGCAGTCCTATGACGGGCTGTGCGGTGGAGAGCACCGATCAACTGATTACCAAAGATACCGTTGCGGTGCTGGCGTTGTCACGTCCCACAGCGGAAAATGCAGCATCGGCCTGCATCCGCTGCGGTCGGTGCGTGGAGGTGTGTCCCATGCATCTGATGCCCCACGCCATCGTGCGGGCGGCAGAGCGCGGCGCATGGAATCGGATGGATCGATTGAGCGTTACCGCTTGTATGGAATGCGGCAGCTGTTCCTACGTTTGCCCCGGCGGGGTGGATGTGGCGGCCAAAGTCACCGCAGCGAAAGAAGAGTATCGGATATACCGTGCCTCCCGGGTGAAGGTTGTGGAGGAAACTGTGGAGGAGTCCGTGGAAGAAACTGTTTTCCCGGAGGAGGAAATCCTTGTGCCGGAAATGCCGGACACTGCGGCGGAAAAGGCGGAGCCGGAAATCATTTCCGTTTTCGGGGAAGATATTGCCGCCGTGGATAACACATCCGCACCGCTATCGGCGGGGGAAGAGTTGATCCTGACATTGGACAAAAAGGAGGATGAGGCACATGAAGAAAAATAAAAAGAAGACACCCGTCACGGAAGATGCGACGGATGTGGTGGAAATGAGTGAGAATGTGCCTGTCTCCGAGGAGAACACCCAGGTGAGCAGTGCCGAACCTGGCGAGAAAAATGAAGTCGTGGAATCGAGTGTGGTGACAGATGAAATTTCCGCACCGACCGATACCGACGCAGGAGACGATGCCGCTGAAGTGCTGGACGATGTTCCCTTGTTGTGGGAGGAGAACGAACGGGGGGATGAGGAAGCGGAAGCCGCTCCCACGCTGGCCCGTGTTCGGCTGTCTCCCGCACCCTTTGTGCGTACATCGGACAAAACCCGCTCTTTTATGCTGGATGTGATCATTGCGTTGCTTCCGGCGTATCTGTGGGGCATCTATACCTTCGGTACCCGGGTGCTGACCGTGGGTGTGGTTACGATCTCCTGCTGTGTGTTGTTTGAAGCGCTGATGCAGTTGATTTTGCATCGTCCGGTCAAAATCGGCGATCTGTCCGCCGTAGTGACGGGACTGCTTCTGACTATGGGATTCTCTTCGGCGGTGCCGATCTGGATGCCCATCGTAGGTGCCTTCGTCAGCATCGTGATCATGAAAGGCCTGTTCGGCGGCATTGGCCGCAATCTGGTCAATCCGGCGCTGGCGGCACGGATGCTGCTGCTTTTGTGGCCGTCTCAGCTGCATATTTTCACCGCCCCCGGTGAGCGGCTCAGCGGAATCGGCCTGACCCATGTGGAGTCGGTTACCACGCCGTTAGATGCGCTTCACGCAGGTGCATTCCCCAATGTCATGCTTTCCGATCTGATACTCGGCCGCACGGCCGGATGCATCGGTGAGATTTTCCCCATTCTTCTGCTTGCCGGCGGCATCTATCTGATCGTGCGCCGTGTGATTTCCTGGCGGATTCCCGTGGCCTATATCGGCACGGTGGCCTGCCTGACCTTCTTCTTCCCGCAAATTGAGGGAAGCAATGTGAACTTTATGCTGTGTGAGTTGTTCTCGGGCGGCTTGCTTCTCGGAGCCTTCTTCATGGCGACGGATCCCGTGACATCGCCTACCACGCCCTACGGCCATTTGATCTATGGCGTGGGATGCGGTGTGCTGACCGTGCTGTTCCGCTATTTCGGCTATTTTGCCGAAGGCATGCCGTTTGCTATTCTGATTATGAATTTGCTTGTGTGGGTCATCGACCGCTACATAGTTCCCACCCCGTTCGGAGGCAGGGTTGCCCATGAAAAATCGTAATGCTATGAATGGAAAAGAAAAGTTTGCCGACCTGGTTTCCCGGTACGGCCGACAGGGAATTGCGGCTGCGATTTTGTCCGTTTTGGTGGCAGGCGCAGTTATGTTTGCTGCCGCCCATACACTGACGGCGGGACGGCGCCATGAGGCACCCGCCACCTCCGTCTCCGAGGATACGACGGATCCGGATAGTTTTCCCGTGGCCGTTCCGCCGCCGATGACGGATGATCCATCCAACCCCGCTTTGCGTCCGACGGACACCACCCAGGCTCCGCAAACGGATGCGGTACCGTCCACGGATGATCCTGATGTGCAGCCCCCGGCGGATACCACCTCCCGCGCGGACATGGAAACCATTGGCCGCACCAAAGGACAACTGAATGTGGCGGTTGCCGACGGAGAAACGGTGTACGTTCATGAAACGAGTGCGCCGGAAGATACGGCCGATCCGGAGGATACTGCCGATCCGGAAGATACCGCCGATCCGGAAGACACCACCGATCCGGAGGATACCACCGATCCGGAGGATACTACCGCTCCGGAAGACACCACCGATCCGGAGGATACTACCGCTCCGGAAGACACCACCGATCCGGAGGACACTACGGATCCGGAGGATACTACCGCTCCGGAGGATACTGCCGATCCGGAGAATACGACCGATCCGGAGGATACGACCGATCCGGAAGATACCGCCGATCCGGAGGATACGGAAGAAATATGGGATATCCCGCCGGATGACGACGATTCACAAGAGACGGAAGATACCGTTGATATACGGGATTTGTTCCCTCAGCTGGGCATGTAACTGATCCGGAGATAAAGTGAAAAGGAAAATGCACTTGCGTCTATTGCCGCAAGTGCATTTTTGATTTACAGGATTGTCAGATCGATTGCGGGGTGTATCGAGCAGGAGGTGTCTATGGGGAACACGGTGTCCAGCAGGGTGTGGGGCGAGAAGAATCCGCAATTCTGCAGATAGAAATGATTGTCCTCACTGCCGCCGCCGTAGTCCTGCCGTTGGGCCTTGCGGGCCGCATTATCGCCTGTCAGGCGCATGCGATCCACGGGAATCCATTTACCGGATGTGGTGACCATCCATGGATTGTAGAAGTGGGCCCGGCGGAAACGGTGTCCGTTGACGTCCACAAAACTTTCCAAAAAGGAATGGGCTCGGCGTACCCATGTCTGGGTTTTCGGCCGAAGAAAGGAGCAGAGCAGCTCCCATTTGCCGCTTTCGGGAAAGAAGAAATAGGCGGTATATTCCGTGCAGTCGTTCTCCACCGGACGGATATGGCACAGGAATTTGTATTTTTTCCCCGATTCCCACTGGTAATCCATGTAGGATTGTCCGCCCGATCCTTCGTTGCCGAATTCGCCGGTGTGCATGCGGGGATGCTTGCGCAGCACCCGTATCCGTTGATCTTCGGGAATGGTGGAGGGATCGTTGGTGTTGTATGGGGACCAGATGGAGAAAAGCAGTTTCCGATTGCCCTCGTGGCAGACCTGCATACCGAAGTAGCCGCCGAAAAATCCGATGGCCATGCAATAGGTGCCGTCGGGGTCCTCCCCGGGCATGACGGCGGCTTCATTGTAGAACCACTCCACGTCCTCGCCCGCCGCGTCTGCATCGTAGTTGCAGTGCACGGAGGGACCGCGGCGGATCCAGTAGAAATCCTGGCGGTCGCTTTCACTGGCATAGGCCGCCATCTCCGCATCCTCAATGCCCTCCACCCGCAAAGCGGTGGGAAAAGAAAAGATATCGCCCTCCCGGCTGACGCCTTGCACGGCCACATCCACATAGCCGGCGGATGTGCGGCAGGTGCCCAGCGGAATTTCGGTGGCGCCGGCCTCCACGGAGATTTCTCTGTCCGGCTGCCCGATGCCCCAGCGGATGCGGGAGGCGTGCTCGGTTTTGTGACAAAGCATTGTCAGCGTCAACTCCGCTTCGATGGCGGGCTTGAAATAAATGTGGTATTCCCACCGATCGTTCGTCCAGTTTTCCCAGCCGGCGGGGGTGATGCCGTCCCGCTCGCACTGGCTTTTGTTTGTAACAAACGAATTGCCGCCCAAGGGCACGAGAATGGATTTTGTGCTCATACTGTCTCTCCTTTGTTAGGGGTTTGTATATCAATCGTTGGTCAGATCGCCGTTCCCGCTGACGGGAATGGTGTCACCCAGATAGGTGGGCTTGGGCTGCAGAACACAGTACAGAAAATCCTTGACCCGTGCCGCAGATTCCCGCATTTCCCGGGTGGTCTGGCCGTAAAACTGCTGTACATCCGCGCCCACGCCGTAGGCTTCCAGACCTAACTGATCCGCGATGTATAAGGCCCGGTACAG
Organism: Eubacteriales bacterium; assembly: GCA_045539595.1. Classification (GTDB taxonomy): domain Bacteria; phylum Bacillota; class Clostridia; order Oscillospirales; family CAG-272; genus SIG701. Next base: position 22,158 of record JAZQFQ010000018.1, read on the forward strand.
ATGGTATTCCTGGGATATAATGATTACCCGATCCGCGCAGAAAACGTCCCGGGCACGGTACAGACTTTCATAGGTAGAAAATCCCGCGTGATCCATAAAGATATCCTCCGAGGGGATCCCGGCGTCCATCGCCAGCGCCTTCATCGTGCCCACCTCGTTGTATTCCACCCGACCGTGGTCCCCGCTCATCAGGAGCTTTGGTGCCGCACCGAGATGGTACAACTCAATTCCCCGATCGATCCGCTCCCGCAGAATGGGACTGGGGGAGCCGTCCTTCCGCAATCCCGCGCCCAGCACGAGAATGCAATCCGCATCGATTTCCGCCGCATCCTCGGGGGTGAGGATCCGGTCGGAGACGGAGGCGGACATATACCAGTTCACCCCGATGCCGAAGATGCCGCCCAACAGGCACAGAGCCAGAGCAATCACGGTAAGGAGGAACAGCAGGCGATGTTTGCGCAGTTTCTGCCACAGGGACAGACGGGTGGATGGATCCTTTTTCATTGTTGATACCTCGTGAAATCATAGATGTCCATTGGACGAACTATGACAGCGAATTGTTCCGGTGCGCTTTAGTCATTTGCCGGTTTTTGCGATCTTTCAGACGTACCATTATGATCGATCGCGCATCGGTTGATTATCAATTCTGCCGCTGCACGCTCTTGTATTCGTCGTAGAACTTGTAGTAGGGGCAGCCTTTCGTATTTCGTGTCATGAATGCCAGCATTTCGTCCTCATCCAGATCCACACCGCATTCATACATATCGTCCGCTTCGTTATAATCGTACCACACGCAGGACTCGCAGTTCTGCTGGGTTTCGGTTTTCTTTTTCTTCATTATAGGATTTTCCTTTCGTTCAGCCACGCCTCGCGCAGTGTTTCGCCCTGGTACACCAGTTTCAAAGAGAAGAAGGGCTCCGCCGTCTGCAGAAGATCCAAAAAGATCTTGTCCCCCTCCCACATGGGCAGTTTCAGAAGATCCTCGATGGGGATCCATTCCAGATCGCCCTCATCGCAGGAGATCATCTCGCCTGTGAAGGCGTCCGATGTGAACAGGTGCATATATTCCGCCACCGGCATCTGATCGGATACGAAGGTGACGATGCCCCGATAGCGGAGCGATGTCAGCGTCAGTCCCGTTTCTTCTTTGGCTTCCCGCAATACGCAGTCGTAGGGGGATTCAAACGCCTCCAATTTGCCGCCGATACCGATCCATTTGTCATGGTTTTCGTCATCGGATTTTTTGGTGCGGTGGAGCATCAGATACTGTCCGTCCCGCTCTATGTAGCATAGGGTGGTGTTCTTTCCTCGCAGTTCCATATGTCTGTCCTTATCTGTGTTTCAGGATAGCTTCCCGCTGTTTGTAATCCGGCAAAAAGCGGGCCACAAAGGCGTAAAAGTCCGCGGAATGATTTTTGTGGCGGATGTGAGCCAGCTCGTGAACCACCACGTAATCGATCACGTCCTCCGGATACGCCATCAGGCGGTAGCTGTAGGCGATGTGATCCGATGGGGAGCAGCTGCCAAATCGTTTCTGCGCCCGGGTGATGCACACGCCCGTGTGGGTTACGCCCATGATCTTCGCCCAGTATTCCGTTTTTTCTGGCAAAACCGTTTTGGCCCGGGCGATCAGAGCGGTGATTTGCTCCTCGGTGGCGAAATGCGCCTCGTGAAAGGCTTCACGCTTTTGCAGGCGATTGCGGTGTTTCCGGATCCACGCCTCATGGTTTTCGATGAATCGCTCGATTTCCCGCACCGGCAGTCGCCGGGGTGCCCGAAGAATCAATTCTCCCGCGGGAGACAGCTCCATGGACAGCGTGCGCCGATCGGAGCGAATCAGTTTATACGGTTCCATTCTCGACCAACTCGGGGATCACCGTATGAATGATATGGGCGATGGCGTGCTCGTCGCAGTGGACGATCACCCGATCGGCGGCTTCTCTCACGGCGGGGATGGCGTTGGCCACCGCACAGCCCACATCCGCCGCGCGGAGCATGGTGATGTCGTTTTCGTAATCCCCTGCGGTGATGATCGTATGCACCTGGGGGAACATCTGCCGCAGAATTTCCACGCAGGCTCCCTTGCCGCTGTCTTTGTGGTGCATTTCCAATCCCACCGGCCAGCTGCGGTCAAAGGCAAAGCGGTCACCGAACCGCTCGATCAGATCGGCCATAAGGCGGAGGGCGGCATCCTCCTCCTCGCAGATGAACACCGTCTTGTAGGTGGGGTGTCCGTCCTCAAAGGAGAGAAGGCTTTCCTTCGGCGGCAGAAATTCAATATGCAATTCGCCTGCGTGAGAGGAGCAGCGCTGTACGGTTTTAACGCCCGGATGGTGGGCGAGGATGTGGCGCAGCACCTCGCTGCAAACCTCCGTGGTCATAGTTTTCTCCCATAGGATTTTCCCGTTCTCGTCGCACATCAGTGTGCCGTTGGTGGTAACGATGGGCGCATTGGCGCGGAAAGGGAATCGGCTGAGGTAATCCGGTATCCGGCCGGTGGCGAAGGTGAATAATCCGCCGTTTGCCTTGAAATATTCGATGGCATCCGTATTCTCGGGAGCCACTTCGCCCGCCCGGGGGGTGAGCGTGCCGTCGATATCGGTCAGAATCAGAAATCCGTTATAATTCATTGTGCTGTTCCTCATATTGTTTTTTTCGCAGGGGGATGGTTTTGGATGCATGCAGGGATACATCCGGGGAAAACCGCTTGTTGATCCGATATTTGATATAATCGTTGTCCAATTTATTCAGCGGGCCGCCGATGATGGGAGCCATGGTCAGTTCGTTTTTCATAGCCATAGTCATCATCAGAATGAAATCACTGCCCGGTCGTTCGTACTGATGGATGTGGGGCGCCACGCCGGCGTAGTAAATTTTGATAAAGCGGGTCAGCGGCGTTTCCGCAAAAGTAATCCGCAAGGACAGAAGAGGGATCCCATCCTCGTCCCGGGTGAATCGGCCCAGCGTGCGCACATGGTACATCTTGCCGCCCATGCTCAGATCCGTATCGGCGGGATAGCCGAAGCCAATGCGGAGAAGATAACTTTCCTCCGCCTCCGCATAGGTCATATAGAATGCCGCGTCGCTTTTGAGAAAGGATACGGAACGAAAGCCGGTGCCGTAGCTGTTCTGTACAGCCTGCCAGATGATAGGCATCAGGCAGAGGGCGGGGGCGTTTTCATCCTCAGATGTGAATGTGACGCCCGAGAGAAGATCGCATTCGGTGGGCAGGGCAGAAGCGGTCGGAGCGGCAATCCTTTTTCGTGCAAACAACCCGAAACGCCGTTTTTGTTTGACGGGCTCTTGGGGTGTCGGCGGATGTTCACGGATCGCGCGCAGTACGGCGGGCAATGGATTGGCATTGGTGATTGAGGGAGTGCGGGTGTCCGCTTTGGCGAAGTATTTATGGGCCAGTGTGAAGTAATTGCCTGTCTGGAACATTTCCGCGTTGCCGCCGTTGGAGACGAGCAGGATTCCGCTTTTCCGGAATCCCAGCACGTTTTGTCCCAGCATGCCGTTGAACAGAAACGAATCCGTGTCATCGGAGGTCCAGATCTGGTAGCCGTAATCGAACCAATCCGAAACAGATCCCGTGCGCACCTGGGTGTGGGATGCGCGGTCGATCCATTCCGCGGAGAGCAGAATACGATCCTGCCATATGCCGTTCTGCAAAACCAACTGTCCGATTTTCGCCATATCCTCGGGAAGCATATACAGCCCCCAGCCGCCCTTGTCGATGCCCTTTGGACACTTTTCCCAGTAATAGTTATCGATGCCCAGGGGATCAAACAGGCGGGGTTTCAGATAGTCGCTCAGATGCTGTCCCGTTTTCTTTTCCACGATGGCGGAAAGCATATAGGAATTTAAACTGTTGTAGGCGAAAGGGCCAGGCGAGAACGTACCGCTGAAATATCCTTTGATCCAATCGGGTTCAGTCATGGCTATCACTTCGTTGAAGGAGGCACCGGTGGTCATGGTCAGAAGATTCTCTACGGTCATATCCCGTATGGCGATGCGGGTCAGCGGGGGGACTGCGTCCCCGAAGATATCACTCAGCTTTTCCTCCGTGCGCAAAAGGCCCTCATCAAACAGAAAACCGATGGCGAGGGAGGTGATGCTTTTGCAGGCGGAGAAGGTGCATTTCCAGATTTTCGTGCTTTGATCGGCAAAGACCGCCTCGGTGATCATGTTTCCATCCTTCAGAATCAGGATGCTGTGCATGTTCAGCGTCTCATCGGCGGCAATGTCGGAGAGAAATGCGGCAATTTTGCTCGATGATACGCCTGCTTCCTCCGGTGCACAGCGAGGGAACGGCTGCCGCAGGACAGAGGCACGAAACGCCGGCTTATCGGAGGTGGCGAAATAGATGGGTTTGATGGCCTGACGGGTATCCATCAGACGGCCAAGCAAGGTTATGGCGTTATTCAGATCACTGATACTCATACATCACGAACCTCCTGTTGTGTTCTGTTCAGTGGGTGAAATACATAGTTATGATAGGGGATCAACCCGCAGCATACTTGGCGGCCAGTTCTTTATCGGCGGCGGGAATCCGCGCGCAGATTTTGGCAAAGGAAGTGCCCGCGGCCAGATCGCTCATGCCGCCGAAGGTGGCGGAGGTCAGCGCGGTGTTGGCCGGACCGAATGCCAGCCCAAAATCGTAGGTTCTGGAATGGGCAATGATTTCCAGCATATTGGCGGAATCGTTATCCCGCAGAAGATCGTTGATAGCCAGATCCACATACGCATCGGTAAGGATACCGTAGGATGCGGCGTTCAGCGCCGAGAGAACGACGGAGGCCATTTCAGCGTTGACGGTGTTTTTCTGGATGGCGAAAAACAGCGAGGTCTCATCGGTGAGAGATATATAATCCGGTTGTTCTTCGCTGTATTTGGGCATGGGGAGGATTCCCCAGTTCTGGCTGCTGTTGGGCATCCAACTCATCAGATAGAGCCGATCCAGAAGAAACAGAGAGTTGCCGCTGTGGAATTGGGAAACGCCGGCGGAGGTATCCTTGTTGGCATGGGGATCGGAGTACAATCGGGTGATAATCTCCGCAAGGGCGCTGTCGTCTTGCGAAAAATGAACGGAGGGGGTGGTGTTCAGCGGAGCGTCCACAAATTTTCCGCCGCAGGAGATAAAGACATTGCCGGGCATATTCTTGGCGGCGTATTGGGTGGAGAAGGAGTGAAGTGACGTACCCTCGCTTCCGTTGATATCGCTGACGGCGGCGCAGTAGCGGAAGAAGGCGTCCCACGTCCAACTTCCGTTATATACGCTTTGATAGGGAAGATCCAGGTTGTATCTTTCCATCAGATCCCGATTGAAAAAGACAGCAGACAAAGAGGTTTCCTCAAAGGAGGCGGGGCCGGCAACCGCGTAGGTTTTGTGACCGGCCGTGGCGGCCTCTACGGAGGCCGCATCAAAATAGGGCTGACTCAGATCCAAAAAGGGTGCACTGCGCAGATTGAACAGCACGTCGGCGGCGGCAAAGGTGCCGATATCCTTCTGCTGCACCAGAATGAGATCCGCAAAGTATTCATCGGCGCGGATACTGGCCTGCAGATTATCCAGAAGGGAATCGGCATCGGTTTCGGTGACTGCGATGCGGACGCCCAGTGCCTTTTCCACGGCCCGGTTCCGCTCGTATCTTGCCTTGGAATATATGTCTGAGGCAGAATCGGATTCCACGATACTCTCATAAGGGGCGGAGAGAAAGACGGTGGCACCGTCATAATAGAATCCCTTGGCCTTCACGGATTCCAGATAGGCATTGGCATAGGCCCGATAGGTGGCTTCGTTGTCTACCTTGGGCGGAAGATCGGCTCCATTTTGGTCCGATGGTTGTATGGTCACCGCGTCTCCGCCCGTGTCCTCCGGGCCGTATCCGTCGGCGGTGGGATTGTTTATCACAATGAGTGAGCAGCTTTGCAGAAACAGCATGGTACCGAGAAGACACGCGATTCTGCCGAGCGATTTTCTTGCTTTATACATATATTCTCCGTAGCGATCAAATCTATATACAAATAGTATACCAAAATAATTATAGTATTCTTTGCCCCATAAGTCAAACCATTTATTGTGAACAAACGGAAACGGAGTGGAAAATATTGTGCGTTGCTTCTTGTTGGATGGTATGATACAATGTACACAACATTGTGAGTTTCAGGAAGCGTACCGAGTGTGGTGCGTACCGACGACAAAACTATATCATGAAGGAAGGATGATACCATGAGATTTATGCGAAATGCATGCAAAAACTATGTGAAGATCGCTGTGTTGGCAGAATTGATTGCCTGTTTGCTCACCGCTTCCTCCGTGAGCATAGCCGCACAGGAGGTGCCCACCAATCCGGACAGCCCGGCTACGGAATATGTGCAGATGTATATCGACGGCGAGGAGTACCGCGGCCGCTCCGTGCTGTATGAGGATACCACGTATGTGAACCTGGCCGAGTTTGCGGAGCAGATGCGGCCCAGCCGTATGGCGTGGAACCGGGAAACCTCCGCTGCGTCGGTATGGGGGGAGGAGTTCGACATCTCCGTCACCGACGGTGCCAGCTACATTTGCGCCAACGGGCGGTATTTGTGGTGTCCGACCGGTGTTTTTGCCGGAGAGGGATACGCCTATGTGCCGCTTCGTGCGGCGGCGAAGATTTTTGGGGCGGATGTTGCCTGGAATGCGGATGAATTTGCGGCGTACGTCACCGGGGGAGATACCATCCTCCCCTCCGGAGAGGCGTTTTATGACGAGGGAGACTTGTACTGGCTGTCCCGGATCATCTTCGCTGAGGCGGGAGTGGAGCCTTTTGACGGACAGATTGCCGTAGGCAATGTGGTCTTGAATCGGGTGCGATCTTCTCAGTTTCCCGACACCATTTACGGTGTGATTTTTGATCGGGCCTACGGGGTGCAGTTTACACCCACGGTCAACGGATCGATCTACTGCACGCCGGATGCGGAGGCCATCATTGCCGCCAAGCTGTGCCTGGAGGGATACACCCTCTCCGAGGGAATTCTGTATTTTCTGAATCCCGTACTGTCCACGAACTTCTGGGTTCCCAACAACCGGGACTACGTCATGACCATCGCAGGCCACGATTTCTACTCCTGATAACAAGAAAAGACTGCAGCGCAGGCTGCAGTCTTTTTGTGTTGGGTTTATTCTTCTATCAACGCGTCCACGAAGATGTAGTCCATGGTACCCATGTAGCAAACCAGGGTGGAGGTGCTGTTGAAGCGGCCGAACATATTGGTGATGTAGAAGGCGAAGTCCTTGCTCCATCTGAAAGAACCGACTTTCTCAAATTCACCCGTTTCCATGTTCTTGTAGTACAGGGTCATGGTCTTCTTTTCGGTCTTGTATTCCAAGCGCCAGGTGCTCATCTCGGTTACCTTGCTCAGATGTTTGCGGAAGGGGATTTGTGCAACGTTGCCCTGGTCATCC
>JAZQFQ010000019.1:0-33195 GCA_045539595.1 Eubacteriales bacterium
ATAATCCCGATTGGGAAACCACGTGGAGATATCGCGCATTTATGGATCCGATCTGGTATCTGCCCCACGAACTTTCTCCCCTGCTTTCCATTACCGGCGGCCGCATTGAGAAGGTTTCCTGCCTTGGCACCCGTCAGGGAAGCTATTGCCACGAGGGCTTTGCTACCCGTGACCTGGAGTGCGCACTGATGTATAACTCCAACGATACCATCTTCAGCCTTCGTGCCGGCTTCACCGCGCCTTACGGACGCAAAGCCCACACCAGCTCTCACTGGTATCAGCTGAAGGGCTCCGAAGGATCTCTGGAATGGGCAAGATCCACCGAAGACGTGGGTAAGATGTATACCCGCGAAGAGGGCTGGAGCAATCATCCCGAGTGGGGCTGTGCGGATCCCGAGGCATCGGAGATCTTCAAGAACACCGGCCACGGCGGCGCAGACTTCTATCCCATCTATTACTTCATTGACTCGATCCTCAACGATAAAACGCCTCCCATGGACGTGTATAAAGCCGTTGAGACGGCCGCCCCTGCTATCATGGCGTATGAGTCCGCACGGCAGAACGGCGCCCTTCTGGAAGTACCGGATTTCCGCGACGCCAAGTAATCCACTCTGCCTATTGAATAGGGAGGTAATTCTATGAGTCTGTATTATCTGCAGAATGATATCCGTAAAAGTGAACTGAATAAAGCAGGGGTAGACTACACCCCTGCCTATATTCCTGCCATTCTTGCCTGGCTTGGTGCCAGCGGCACAAAGTGTTCTCCTGCCGATCTTCCGTTCCTGACAGAGAACGATATTCTCCTGGCGAACCGGGATGATCTGGATGGGATTCCCGATAAAGCAGGACATGTGATTCTGCTTGGCGGCAGCGCTGTCAGCCGGGATCCTAATATTGTGGGCCATCTTCTGTTCGGCGAGGAGCGGATTCCTCTGTTCGCCCCGATTGCCAGAACAGCGGATGCCATGGAGATTCTGTACATGGGTGAGGACGCGGATGGCGAGGCGGTTCCCGCCGTTGTCCGTCAGAGTGCACGGATCTGGGCGTTCTGCTTCGATCTGTGCGCTACTGTGTGGTTCTCCGGAGACGGTTTCTCGGACGGAAAAGGGAAGAACGGATTCTTCATCGGCCGTACACCGGATACCCGTCCCGTTCCGGCAGGTATGTATTCCGATCGCCCCTACAATGACCATCTGCTGACGATTCTGGAAGATATTCTTCTTTCCCTGGATGTTCCGATGATAGCCCGTCTGCCTTTGACCGAGGACGGCGTTCTGCCGGACTTTGCTCTGCATATTTCCGGCGACGATGATTATACTTCCGCCGAATTCAATCTGAATGCGGCACGCGTAACTCACGAGTTGGGCTTGCCGTACCACGAGAATGCTATGCCCGGCGGGGATCAGTTTATCATCACCCGCGAGCAGATGGAAGAAATGGCGGCGCTCGGATGCGAATTGGCTCTGCACACGGATTTTCTGAAAACGCCCTACACCGAGGAAGGTCAGAAATCCTCGGCGGATTTGTACCGCAAGTATTTTGGTGTGGAGCCGATTACCAACGTCAATCACTGTCTGATTCAGGCAGGTATGACGGCGGAGCGCCTCCGTTGGCTGGCCGCCAGCGGCATTATCGCCGATAACAGCAAATTGGGCGAGATCGATCCGTCCAATATTAACGCATTCAATCTCTGCGGTTTCGGCTTTGGCACATCCTTCCCCCGCTATACCTGCGATGATGCGGAGCATGAGAATCAGTGGATATCCTGTATGGAAATTCCGTTGAACTATTATGAACCCCGTATCGGCGGTCAGTATACGGATGAGGCACAGGTATTGAACTATATTGACGGTGCCGCGGAAGACGGACGCATTGCGCAGTTCTTTGTCCATCCTCATTATTTCAATCCTGCCAATCCCCATTCCGCGTGGTCGACTGCGGCTCTGAAAATGGCTATCGCCCATTGGAAAGAGAAGGGATATACCGTTTGCCTGACATCGACCAACCGGATCGCCCTTTTCTGGGAGAAGCGCAAGAATGCACGGATTACCAAGGCGGCGAATGGCTTTGCCGTGCAGTGTGATGCACCGATTGCCATCACTCTTCCGGATTCCGCCGCCTCTGTAACTGTGGACGGTGAAGCAGCTCCGATCCTCTCCCGCACCGTTACCGGCCGGGCGCGTAAATACGTTGTCCTGCCCACTGCCGGAGAGCACAAAATTTCCGTAAACGGATAATATAGCATTTTCAGAGAATCTTGAAGTATGAGGTGAAAATATGATTTCCTCCTCGGCAAAAGTTGTTTTGATTATGCGATCCTTTATGCTGACCGTATTGGCACTCGTGATGATCTGCACGGTGCTTCCGTCCTGTGCGCCGCAAACCGCAGAGACGGATCATACTGTCAACTTGTATTATCTGCAAAACGATACTCGAAAAAATGAACTGAATGAAGCGGGTGTGGACTACACACCCGCCTATATCCCGGCTATCCTTGCCTGGTTGGGTGCCAGCGGAACGCCGTGTACTCCCGATCAGGTGTCTGCCTTGGGAGAAAAGGATATCCTTCTGGCAAATCGGGATGATCTGCAAACCATCCCCGAACATGTGGGGAAAGTGATCCTTCTGGGCGGCGGCGAGGTCAGCCGCACGCCGGAAATTGTCAGTCATCTGCTCTTCGGTGAGGAACGGATCCCATTGTTTGCACCCATTTCCGAAATCGCCGATGCAAAAGAGATTCTTTACATGGGCGAGGATGCGGAAGGACAGCCGGTTCCCGCCGTTGTCCGGCAAGATGAGCGTACCTACACGTTCTGCTTCGATTTGTGCGCTACCGTGTGGTTCTCCGGCGACGGCTTCTCAGACGGAAAGGGCAAAAACGGATTTGCGGTTGGCCGCACACCGGATACCCGTCCCGTCCCGGACGGTATGTATTCCGATCAGCCGTACAATGATCATCTTCTTACCATACTGGAGGATATGCTTCTGTCTATGGGCGTGCCCTTGGTGGCCCGTCTTCCTTTGACAGAGGATGGCGTGTATCCGGATTTTGCTTTGCACATTTCCGGCGACGATGATTACACATCGGCCACCTATAATCTGCATGCGGCCAAGGTGATGCACGAGTTGGGATTGCCTTACCACGTAAATGCCATGCCGAATGGTACCAATTTCATTATTACCCGTAAACAAATGGAAGAAATGGCCGCCCTTGGGTGTGAGCTGGGCCTGCATACGAACTTCCTGGAAGTTCCGTATAACGCAAACGGACAAAGAATATCCGTGGACCGGTTTGAGCGATATTTTGGATTGGATCTTGTCACCAATGTGAACCATTGCTTTGTACAAAAGAACATGGTTGCGGAAAAATTGCGCTGGCTGGCGGAGAGTGGCGTGCTCGCCGATGGCAGCAAATGCGGCGAGATCGATCATTCCAATATCAATGCCTTCAATCTGTGTGGTTTTGGCTTCGGCACTTCCTTCCCGCGGTACACCTGCGATGACGCGGAACACGCGAATCAGATGATATCCTGTATGGAAATCCCGATCACTTACTACGAGCCCCGCTATGGCGGTAAGTACACAGATGCCGCGATGATCATGAACTATATCGACGGCGCGGTGGAAGAAGGCCGCATCATTCAGTTCTTCATCCATCCCCACTACTTCTATCCCGATAAACAGGATACGGAGTGGGCCATGTCTGCGCTGCGAATGGCGATGGCTTACTGGGATGTCAATGATTATACCGTTTGCTTGACAACCATAGATAATGTCGCCCGGTTCTGGCAGATGCGTAAAGATACCTGCATCTTGTCGGATAAGGACGGATATACGGTACAGAGCGATACTCCGCTGGCAATTGCCTTGCCGGACGGTGTCACATCCGTAACGGTGGATGGTGTGGAAGCCCCGATTATCACCCGCACCGTTACCGGCCGGGAACGGAATTATGTTGTTATTCCTACAGCCGGAGAGCACAGAATCACCGTAAACGAATAGAACGAAAACCCCCGCTGCGTTACGCAGCGGGGATTATATGTGAATCAGATGTCTTCCGCCAAAGCTTTGCGCTTTTGCCATCTTCCTGCCAGAAAATACAGCGCGCTGGGAATGGCGTATCCGTAGGGGGCCAGACCGTATCCGAGAACGAATCCGAAAAATCCCCAGCCGAGATAAATGCCGAACAGCCAGCTGAGTCCGATGCGGAGCACCACGCCGTCCAGAAGAGCCAGGATCATGCTGAGTTTGGCATTGCCGATGCCTTGTACAAAAGCACCGCTGCCGCGCATGACAGCCAGGGCCGGGAACATCCAGAGAATGGCCCGAATGAATTCCCCGGACATATCGTGGACCAGCGTGTCGTCGGAGAAGATCATGAACAGATATTTACCGAGCACCAGATACAAGATCATGCAGAACACGGTCATGGCGGCGGAGAAGAACCATGCGGTATGTACTACCTTCTTGGCGCGCTCCGGCTTGCCGGCACCAATGTTCTGGCTGATCATGGGAACCGCGGCGTACTGGATTCCCTGGGAAATCTTATTGATGACATCATCAATACGCACACCGACGCCGAAGGTGGCCGATGCAACCACGCCCACATCGTTGATGAGGGAATTCACCACAAGCATGGAAAGGTTGATGCATCCGGACTGGATGGCCATCGGCGTACCCAGATTGGCGATCATGCCGATGTACTTGCCCCGCGGAATGAAACATTCCCGATGGAAATCGAATCCGAAAATGGCGCGTTTGCGATAGAGGTAATACAGAGAAAACAAAAAGGAAACAGCCTGTCCGATGATGGTTGCCCATGCTGCGCCGGCCACACCCCAGCCGAGGATACCGGTGAACAGAATGTCCAGCACCAGATTGACTGCCGAGGCAATGCCGATAAACAAAAAGGGACGTTTGGCATCGCCCATGCCGCGCAGAACGGCGGAAACCATGTTGTATCCGGCGGTGAAGATCAGACCGGATGCACAGATGACCAGATAATCCCGGGCCATGTCATAGGACTCGGCTGGGATTTTCATGGTATCCAGAATCCATGTCTGCATATTGAGAATGATTCCGCTCAGAACCAATGCCAGCGCGGAAATGAAGCCGAACAGGGTGCCGATGATGTCGTTCATTTCTTTCCGTTTACCGGCCCCCAGTGCCTGGGCAAGGAGCACCTGCCCCGCATTGGAAAAACCGAGACAGACCATAGTGGCAAAATTGACGATCTGGCTGCTTTGGGATACAGCGGAAAGGCCTGGCGTGCCCACATATTCACCTACGATAATCATATCGATGGTGCTGTACAGCACCTGCAGGGCGTTGGATGCCATAAAGGGCAGGGCAAAGAAAAGAAGCTGTCGGGCAATGTTCCCCTGCGTAAAATCTTTGGATACGGTCTTGGTACTCATCGTGAGTCGGTATCTCCTGATGGTGGAAAAATTGTTTTTGAACAGAATACCTCCCGCGTTCATTGCCGACGGCTTGTATCGGGAGGTGTGTATATTATAGCACCGCCTGACAAATTATGCAAGCAGTTTCTTTCACCCAAGGCTGTCACGTTTGTGGTGTTTTTTCGTCGGAAACCGTTGCGCTTGCCAAAACCTGTGATATAATGATAGTAGATGCATGATGCGAACATAAAGAGAAAAGAACAGGAGAATCGCAGTATGCGAAATATTTTCGGCGTCAAACCCATGGCATGAGTGTCCCATTCCAATTTACAAAGGGAGTCTGGTTATGAAAAAACGAATAGTCCCCCTTGTCCTGCCTGTGCTGGCTTCATGCGTTCTTGCTTCCTGCCAGACGGCAAAAACGAGTACCGACTGGCGGCCGGAAACACATTCCGTGACGGTACGTTCCGATACTCTGCGCGTACACAAAGTGGAAAACCTGCCCGAGGACTTTATCTTCGGTATGGACGCATCCTGCGTCCCGGCATTGGAGGCCGGCGGTGTGCGATACACAGATCACGAGGGAAACGAACGGGATGTTTATGCTATCCTTCGGGATAACGGCGTCAACTATATCCGTGTGCGCGTGTGGAACGATCCCTTTGATGCGGCCGGCAACGGCTACGGCGGCGGCAACTGCGATATAGATAACGCGATCGCCGTGGGCAAACGTGCCACGGACGCGGGGATGAAATTGCTGGTGAATTTCCATTACTCCGATTTCTGGGCCGATCCAGGCAAACAGATGGTGCCGAAAGCTTGGAACGGGATGAGCCTGGAGAAAAAGTCCGACGCACTGTATCGGTATACAAAAGAATGCTTGACCAAACTGATAAAGGCCGGTGTGGATGTGGGCATGGTGCAGATCGGCAACGAAACGAACGGCGCTATGTGCGGGGAATACCGGTGGGAGAACATCACCACGCTGATGGCCTCGGGGTCCAGGGCGGTCCGGGAGGTGTGCCCGGGTGCCCTCGTTGCCGTTCACTTTACCAATCCGGAAAAACGGACCAACTTCGCCCACTACGGAATGATGCTGGATCAGTACGGCGTGGATTACGATGTGTTTGCCTCCTCCTATTACCCATACTGGCACGGGACCATGGACAATCTGGCGAACATGCTCTCGGATATCGCAGTCACCTATAATAAGAAGGTCATGGTGGCCGAAACATCCTATGCATACACCACATCGGACACGGATTTTTACGGCAATACCATCGGACAGGGAAGCGCGGTGGACGGTTACCCCATCACTGTACAGGGACAGGCAGATCTGGTGCGGGATGTGGTCGATACCGTGGTCAACAAGACGAACAACGGCATTGGCGTATTCTACTGGGAAGGCACATGGATCGCCGCCGGCGGACACTCTTATGCGGATAATCGCGCCCTGTGGGAGAAATACGGCTCCGGATGGGCATCTTCTTATGCGGCTGACTACGATCCGGAGGACGCGGGAAAGTGGTATGGCGGTTGTGCCGTGGACAATCAGGCGTTCTTCGACAGGGACGGACGAGCCCTGGAATCCCTCAAAGTGTTTGCACTTGTGCGGGAGGGAAATGATCTTGCGGATAAATAAAGGGAGTGAAATCATGAAAAAAATTGCACTTGCGTTGGTGACATGTATGGTGTCGATTCTTACAGCGTCCTGTAACTGGATTCCACCCTCTCCGGAGGTGGATCCCATCGATGACAACTACAGAACCTTCTATCAGATTTTCGTCGGATCTTTTTCGGATTCCAACAACGACGGTATCGGCGATATCCGCGGCATTATCAACCGTATGGATTATCTGAACGACGGAAATATCCACTCGGGGAAAAGTCTCGGCGTGCAGGGAATCTGGCTCTCGCCGATCTTCACATCCCCTTCCTATCACAAATACGATGCCAAGGATTATTATCAGATAGATTGGCGATTCGGGACGGAGGAGGATTTAAAGGAGTTGATCGCCCTCTGCCATGAGCGCAACGTGAAAGTGATCCTGGATCTGGCCATCAATCATACCTCCGATTCTCATGAGTGGTTCTTGAAATTCAAGGAAGCGCGCATCAGCGGAAATGCGGACGATCCTTACTATGATTATTACTCCTGCGTGACCTCGGATCAGAGGCAAGGCGGCATCCAGTACCAGAAGATCGCCGGTGTGGACTGCTGGTATGAGTGCAATTTCTCGGGTAGTATGCCGGAACTCAATTTTGACAATTCCGCCGTGCGGGAGGAAACCTTACATCTCGCCAAATACTATCTGGATCTGGGAGTGGACGGATTCCGCTTTGACGCGGTCAAGTATATTTACTACGGCGACACGGCGCGGTCTGTGGATTTCTGGGAATGGTACATGAGTGAACTCAGAAATATCAAACCGGATATCTACTGCGTGGGCGAGTGCTGGTCGGGGGAGAGTGAAATCCTGGACTATTACAGCGCCATGAACTGCTTCAACTTCGCCATGGCACAGGCGGAGGGCGTGGTGGTTACCGCTGCCCGGGGAGGTACGATTTCCAAATATACCAACTATATCGAATCCTTCGGGAAACGGGTGGCGGAAAAGAATCCGGAGGGCATGGCCATGCCGTTTTTGTCCAATCACGATATGGACCGGATTGCGGGTGCCTTTATTCTGGAAAGCAACATGCGCATGGCGGCCAATCTGTATCTGCTTTCCCCCGGTTCTCCTGTGATCTATTACGGCGAGGAGATCGGTATGCGCGGTTCCCGCGGCAGTGAAAGTACAGATGCCAATCGCCGTCTGGCCATGCTGTGGGGAGACGGGGATCTGATCCGGGATCCCGTGGGATCCACCTATCCCGCCGATAAGCAGATCCATACCACGGTGGCCGACCAGACTGCGGATGAGAATAGCCTGTACCAGTATTATTGCCAGCTGATCGCCATCCGTCACCGGTATCCCGCCATTGCCCGTGGTTCGTACACAGCACTAAGCGGCGGACATAAGAACTTCGGCGGATTCCTTATTGAGTATCAGGATGAGTCTGTGGTGCTGTTCCATAACACGTCCTCGGAAGAAATCTCCTTCGATCTGAGTACCTGTACGGGCTTGAGAGGCATCACCGTGAGCGAATTGTGTGATTTCATCGGTATGGGCAGTGCCAAGCTGGAAGGATCCATTCTTACCGTCGGCCCCCAGACCAGTGTAATTCTGAAATAATACGGAGAGGGACGGATATGGAAAACAAATTTATTGTCAATATCATCCATCGCCCCGAATTGTCCCCGGAATATGCGGAGCGGGCGCTGGGCAAGGGAGAGGGAGTGCGGGATGAATCCATGGATATATTCCGCTTCCAGCAGGACTGCGCCCATAAATACGGTCTGAAAACCACCATCCAGATCACCTATGCGTCCTTGTTCTCGGATGAGATCGTGGCATTGGCCAAAGAAGAGCACGAGAAATACGGGGATGAGATTGGACTGTCCCTCCTGGGCTTACCGTGCCCCGAGTTCCGGGCCAAGTATCACACCGAGGATTTCTGCATCTGGATGTTTGACGAAAAGCAAAAAGAGGCAATCGTGGATGACGTGTTTAGAAAATTCTACGAGAAATTCGGTTTTTATCCCGCTTCTACCAGCAGTTATTTCCTCGATGCTTATACCATCAACTATATCAAGAAACACTATCCTACCGTCAAATGTGCCGTGGCAACCTGCTGGGAGGAAGGTCCTAAGGCCTACCACACCTGCAACAATTCCTGGTATACATTCATGGACGGCGGCCCGTGGAATCCCTGGATTCCGTCCAAGGTGAATTCTCACTGTCCCGCATCCGACGCGGAGGATGACGCAGGCATTGTGGCCATCCCTCATCTGTCCCGGGATCTGATGGCTTGCTTTGACGGCAACGGCTCCAATTTCGGTACCCACCCGCAGAACGTGCTCCGCGGTATGATCTATTACAGCGAGGACGGGGAGTATGAGTATCCTTATCTCTATAACCTCATCGATCAGTACCGCCACCTGGCCAGATACAATGACGGCTACAGCTACAATATGATGTTCGTCGGACCGGGCTGGCTGAACCGCCGCGGCCGGTGGGAGGCACCTTACGAACTGCTGGCCAAATCCTACGACGACGGTATGAAATACTACGGCAAACTGAAGGCCGAGGGCAAACTGATCGACATGACCATGAGCGAATTCGCTGATTACTACCGTGCGTCGCATACCAAGTACGGACGGGGCGAATGTGCTTTGTGGAAGGATATCCTCTACGGAAGCAACAAATCCTATTTCTGGTATGCGGATCCCGCCATGCGTCTGTGCCTCGATTTCAATCAGGGCGGTGCCATGATCGATCTGCGGCCGTATATTGCCCGTATCCCGCAGAAAACGGGCATCGGCACGGAGAACGTGTATGACGCATCCTATCCTTATCTGATCCAGATCAACTACCGCGCCGGCTATTTTACCCATTACGCCGGGGCCGGTACCATCAAATCCTGCAAAGTTCACTATCGCGGTGAAAGTGCGGATCTTTGCCTGTGCCGTACCATGGCGAAGTACGAGCGTCTGGAGGACGGAGTCCGTTTGACTGCCGATCCCGTTACCGTCACACTGGGCGGGCTGGATATCGTGATCCAATCCGTGTATACCATCACCGACGGCGCCGGTGTGGTAAGCACCGAGCGGCGGATTCTTAACGATCTCGGCGGGGAGACTGTCACCTTTGAGGAGTATCTTACCGGTGCTTTCGGCACCACGGAATATCAGGCGGATATGAGCCGCATCACCCTTGGCGTGGATCAGGAGGAGATGTCTTTCTCCTATCACGGCCGCAAGATCGGAAAAGAGAGTGGAACCGCCGCCCGCGTCACCATTCCCGATGTATGCACAAAACTGGAAATGGGCGGGGACTGCGACATAGCTGAGGTGGAAGAGGGAATCGCCTTCTCTCCCGTATATCATATCCGACTGCGCAAAACGATCTCGAAAGGAGCGGTAAAAACATGGCTCAAGCTGGAAAAGGCAAACTGAACTTCCGATGCCCCTCCTGCTTCATGCGGGACATTGATATCGATATGTTTTTCGATGATGAGAAGAAGGAATACTACTGCCTTCGCTGCGGATTTACCGGCAGCGAGGCGGATGTGCTCCGCCTGAATGAAGTCGCGCGCTATCGCTATCGTGCCATGAAATGGCGTGTGGTGGACTTCGGGGAGGATAACGAACCGGTGCAATTCGCTCCGCACAAAGGGGGAGAACAATGATCCTCGGCGTTGACGTGTCCTCGTATCTGGATGTGCTCGCCCACGGTGGGAAGTTTTACGACGGAGATCGGGAAATGGATCCGCTGGATGTTTTTCGCCAAAACGGAGTGGATTGCATGCGCATTCGCGTGTGGAATCATCCGTACAGCCACTCCGGTGAGCCCTATTTGGCCGGAAACTGTGATATGGATCATTACATCCGCTTGGGACAGATGGCCAAAGCAAAAGGATACCGCTTACTGCTGGATTTCCATTACAGCGATTTCTGGGCGGATCCCGCTAAACAGATGCTTCCCAAAGCATGGGAGGGAATGGATGCGGATGCGCTGGCTGATGCGGTGTATTCCTATACAAAGCAATGCCTCCTTGCCGCCTGTGAGGCGGATGTAGCTCCGGATTTCGTACAAGTGGGCAACGAGATCACAAACGGCATGCTCTGGCCCATCGGAAAATTGACGGAGGGGGAGGGCACACGCGGCAATTACGACACGCTGTGCCGCCTGATCGCTGCGGGATGCCGCGCCTGCCGCGAAGTAATTCCGCAGGCGGAGATCATCCTGCATCTGGAGCGAAGCGGTGACAAAGCGCTGTATGAGGAGTATTTTACTCAGATGCAGATAGCGGGGATGGATTACGATATCATCGGCGTGTCCTATTATCCGTACTGGCACGGAACGCCGGAGGATCTGTTTGCGAATCTGACTTTCTGCCGACGGTTCGGCAAAAAAATCATGGTGGTGGAGATGGCATACGGCTTTACGGATCAGTCGTATTCTCTCAATGGCGAGACCAAGCGACTCGTGATCGATTCCAAAACCGGATACGTGTCCGGTTTCACGGAGCGATATCCCTTCACTCCGGCGGGGCAGACCGCGTTCGTGCGTGATTTTCTGCGGCTGGCACAAAAGCATTCCGTGGACGGCGTGTTTTATTGGGAGCCGCTGTGGATTCCTGGGGAGGGAATCTGCTGGGCATCCGAGGCAGGGCAGGAATATATCCGCGAGGAAGGGAAGTCCACCGAAAATGAATGGGCCAATCAGTGCTTGTGTGATTACGAAGGACGAAAGCTTCCCGCGTTTGATGCATATACATTACCGTAGAGATTTTTTATTCGCATTTTGTTGTAAAAACGCAAATATTTTTGGTCATATCGCCAAATTTAAATTAAAAGTTGGTAATTGCGTTGACAAAAATGTGAATGGATGTTACAATTCAAATATACGTGTATTGCGTATAATGAACTATATTTTAGGAGGATTTACTTATGAAAATGAGTAAGATCTTGTCTCTGATTTTGGCCAGCCTTATGGTTCTTGCCAGCCTGGCAGGCTGTACCCCCGATACCCCCGATAATCCCGACGGCCCTGCAAACTCTGATTTGGCAGGTACATACGACATCACCATGTGGGTGTCCGAAAAAGACGGCGTTGCCGCTCTGACCCAGCAGCAGATCGATGCATTCGAAGCCGCTAACCCCGGCATCGTAATCAATGCACAGATCGAAGGCGTTACCGAAGCCGATGCAGGCTCCAAGGTAGTTGCAGACGTTGCTACCGCTCCCGATATCTACTGCTTCGCACAGGACCAGCTGGCTCGCCTGGTACAGGCTGCTGCTCTGGCTGCTCCCGGTCAGAAGGCTGCTGAGAATATCAAGGCTGCCAACGATGCAGGCTCTGTTGCCGCTGCTTCCGTAGCCGGCACTCTGTATGCATATCCTATGACCAGCGACAATGGCTACTATATGTACTACAACACCTCCATCATCTCCGAGGCTGATGCCGAGAGCATGGAGAAGATTATTGCCGCTTGTGAGAAGAACAACCTGAAGTTCCGCTATGCGCTTGAGAACGCATGGTACACCGCTTCCTTCTTCTTTGCAACCGGATGCCATTCCACCTGGACCATGAACGAAGCCGGCGAATTCATCGCGGTAGATGATAACTTCAATTCTGCTGAAGGCCTTATCGCTATGAAGGGTATGCAGAAACTGGCGAAGTCTCCCGCTTACGACAGCAATGCAGACATCTTCACCGATGCCGGCGTTGTAATCACCGGCATCTGGAATGCAGAAGCTGCTGAGGCTCACTTCGGCGCAAACTTCGGTGCAACTGACCTGCCTTCCTTCGAAGTAGACGGCAAGTCCTATCACCTGGGCTCCTACACCGGTAACAAGCTGATGGGCGTTAAGCCGCAGACCGATGCCAAGAAGGCCGCTGTTCTCTCTCTGCTGGCTCAGTATCTGACCGGTGAAGAGTGCCAGAACCAGAGATACACCCAGTTCCAGTGGGGTCCCTCCAACAAGAATGCACAGGCTTCCGAAGCCGTTCAGTCCAATCCTTCTCTGGCAGCTCTGGCTAAGCAGGGCGAATACGGTGTACCTCAGGGCCAGATCCATGGCTCTTGGTGGGATATCGCCAAGGTTCTCGGTGCAGATGCTAAGGCAGCTGCCAACGATGCAGATCTCCAGACCGCGCTGGACGAGTACAAAGCTACTATCGACGGTCTGTTCCAGATGACCGAAGAGCAGAAGAACGCATGGGGCGTTATCGGCGGCATCTGCGGTACCAACTGGGATACCGACTTCTCCATGACCGAAGATCCTAAGGGTACCTATACCTCCGATGTTCTCGAACTGAAGGCAGGCGAGGAATTCAAGGTTCGTCAGGGCGCATCCTGGGATGTGAACTTCGGCGTTGAGTTCAACGGTGCAAACATCGTTGTAGAAAAAGACGGCAAGTACAAAGTACAGCTCGTTTGGGACGGCGACAAGACCGGTACCGTAACCCTGATTCCCGTAGAATAAACAGAATAATCAGCTGATGGATGCGGGGAGCCTTTGGCTCCCCTGCCATCAGGCAGAAAAGGCATTGTTAGCCGGAATACAAGGACAACAGTTGTCTTGTGTATCGGCTCACAATGCTTTCTCATTATAAAAAGGAGTTCGTATAAACTCAGTTTATATTTTGATTATGAAAAGATTAAACGATTTGGATTATTTGAAACTCAATAAGTTTCAAGCGTTTTGGTATAAACTAAAACTGTTCATTTGTGCGATTCCCTTATGGTTCAAGCGCCTTGGTTTGGCGATTGTTGATTTCTTCAAAACTTGCGGCCGGGCCATCAAAAGTGAGTTTTCCGATATCGGATCCACGTTTGCTCGCGGAAACTGGGCTGTCAAACTTTCCTTTTTGATTTTTGGCTTTGGTAATCTTTATTACGGACAGATCCTGCGCGGTATTCTGTTCCTTTTATTTGAGATTGTATTTATCGGCTATATGCTGGTTCCCAGCGGCGGTCTGTATTGGCTTGCCAAAGGAAATTGGTTCCGTATTGGTGCCACCGTCGGCACGGTGCAGGGAAGATTTGAGTACGATCCCATCTATGATACCGATATCTGGGTGGCCGGTGACGACTCGGTCAAGGTAATGCTGTACGGTCTTCTGACCATCATCTTCATCGTGGCGTTTGTATACACTTGGAGATTGCAGGTAAAGCAGTGCCGTATCTGCATGGATATCACTGCCAAGGGCAAGAAAATCAAGAGCGGCAAGGACGATCTGAAGTCCCTGCTTGACGATCAGTTCCACAAAACCCTGCTGGCCCTGCCTATGACCGGTATTCTTGTGTTCACCGTTCTGCCTATCATCTACATGGTGCTGGTGGCCTTCACCAGCTACGATGCAGCCCATGATGGCTACGCCAATCTGTTCACATGGGTAGGCCTGGAACATTTCAACGAACTGTTCGATTTCGGAAAAGGCGGTCTCGGCCTGGCCTTCGGTGAAATCCTTTCCTGGACCTTGATGTGGGCATTCTTTGCCACTTTCTCCAACTATTTCCTTGGTATGTTCGTGGCGATCATGATCAACAAGAAGGGTATCGTCATCAAGAAGTTCTGGCGTACCGTGTTGGTTATGACCATCGCTATTCCTCAGTTTGTGTCCCTTTTGTACGTAGCAAAGCTGTTTGACCACACGGGTATTCTCGGAGAGTTGATCTACAAGATTCTTCCCGATTCTATGATCGTTGCCAATCAGCAGTCCCTCTGGCAGAACCCCGTTACTGCCAAGATCCTTCTGATCGTTATCAATATTTGGGTAGGTATCCCTTATATTATGCTGATGGCTACGGGTATTCTTATGAATATCCCCGCCGATCTGTATGAATCCTCCCGTATCGACGGTGCCAGCCCCTGGCAGCAGTATTCCAAGATCACCCTGCCGTATATGATGTTCGTTATGGGCCCCTATCTGCTGACCAGCTTTGTGGGCAATCTGAACAACTTCAACGTAATTTATCTCTTGACACAGAACAATCAGCTGCTCAATACGGAGATTGGTACGGCGGGCGGTGTGTCCGTTTGCTACACCGATCTGCTGATTACGTGGCTGTATAAGATGACGCTGAATAGCGCGGACACCCAATACTATATGGCAGCTATAATCGGTATTCTGGTGTTTATAGTCGTTGCCGCCTTGTCATTGGTTGTGTACAATGTGATTCCGTCTACGAGAAACGAGGAGGATTACAGATGATGAAACGTACATCAGGTACAATCCAAAAGACCGGTCTGGGCGCGAAAGCCAGCCGCAGACTGGGCAATGCGGTCGTTTATGTGATCCTTGTTCTTATTACTCTTATCTGGCTGTTCCCGTTCTTCGGTATCGTTCTGGAGTCCTTCCGCGTGGAAACTCCGGCACAGGTCAGCTATCTGTGGCCGAAGGAGTTCGGGCTGGATAACTACATACGCCTTTTCAAAGAAACAGACTTCTTCAGATGGTTTACCAATACCGGCATCATGGGTGTTTGTACAGCTGTCCTTCAAACGTTCTTTATCCTTTCCATGAGTTACGTTCTGTCCCGCCTTCGTTTTAAGGGAAGAAAAACTCTGATGAACTTTATGCTCATTCTGGGTATGTTCCCGGGATTCCTTACGATGATCCTGATCTATAAAGTGTTCAGTGATTTCGGTCTTACCATGCAGATGGCTCCCCTGGGACTGATCATCGTGTACTGCGCCAGCAGCGGTATGGGTTATTACGTATCCAAGGGCTTCTTTGATACGATCCCCAAGAGCTTGGATGAAGCAGCAAGAGTGGACGGTGCAACCCGTTTTCAGGTGTTCCATAAACTGATTCTGCCTCTGTCTAAACCGATCGTGATCTACACCGTACTGATGGGATTTATGGCTCCCTGGGGCGATTTCATGCTGGCCAGCTATCTCATTCACGAGAACAGCGCCGGTATGAGCGTTGCCGTCGGTATGTTTGAATGGCTCTCGAGAACGATGGTAAACCAAAACTATACCATGTTCTGTGCCGCGGGTGTTATCGTGGCGATCCCCGTAACCGCTGTCTTCCTCGCCCTTCAGAAGTACTATGTTGAAGGCGTGACCGGCGGAGCAGTAAAAGGATAATTAGGAGAGAAGAGTATGGCTACTGTAAAATTAACAAATGTAAAGAAAATATACGGCAAAGATGTAGTGGCGGTGGATAACTTCAATCTGGATATCGCCGACAAAGAATTTATTGTTTTCGTTGGCCCGTCCGGATGCGGTAAATCCACGACACTTCGCATGATCGCCGGACTGGAGGATATCTCCGACGGAACCATCGAGATCGACGGCGTAGTGGTCAACGATTTGCAGCCCCGTGACCGCAATATCGCTATGGTGTTCCAGAACTACGCTCTGTATCCGCATCTTACTGTGTTTGAAAACATGGCCTTCAGTTTGCGCCTGAAAAAGGTACCGCAGGATGAGGTGTATGAGCGAGTTACCAAGGCGGCGGAGATTCTGGGCATCACCGAGTATCTTACCCGTAAGCCCCGGGCTTTGTCCGGCGGACAGAGACAGCGTGTGGCCATCGGCCGCGCCATGGTCCGCGACAGCAAGGTGTTCTTGATGGATGAGCCGCTTTCCAACCTGGATGCCAAGCTCCGTAATCAGATGAGAGCCGAGATCATTCTGCTTCGTCAGAAGATCGATACCACCTTTATTTATGTAACCCACGACCAGACGGAGGCCATGACCCTCGGCGATCGTATCGTTATTATGAAGGATGGCTTCATCCAGCAGGTAGGTACGCCCACGGAAGTGTTCGATATGCCGATCAATCTGTTTGTGGCGGAGTTTATCGGTGCCCCGAAGATGAACACCTTCAAAACCAATCTGGTGTGCGAGGACGGCAAGTATTATGTCACTCCCTACGGAGCCAAGATCGAGATCACCGGTAAAAAGGCCGAGATGCTGAAGGAGAAGGGAGTCACCTCCCGTGAGATCGTCCTCGGTGTACGTCCGGAGCATTTTATCATGGCTGACGAAAGCAATCCCTCTGCCATCCCCTGCAAGATCAAGGTCAACGAAATGATGGGCAGTGAGCTGCATCTCCACGTGGTGGAGGACAATGGCGATAAGCTGATCGTCCGCATCCCTACTGTCTCTTTGGATGATGAGCAGCGCAAGGCGCTGGGATATGACAGCACTATCCATGTTACGTTCGAGGGCAAAGTAATGCACTTCTTTGATCCTGAAACGGAAAAGAATCTTCTGATCTGATAGATTTCTTGTTCACCTGATTTGGTGTCTCAGACACTCCGAATAAAAATCCACCCGCTAATAGTAGCGAGTGGATTTTTGTTGTCCAGAGGAAACCACCAGCCTTGCTGGTGGTTCGAAAAAGCTTTAGCTTTGCCCAGTTAATTTGTCCGAGCTAAGCGAGGAATCAAGTAGCCGTCTCCTGCGGGAGAAGGGGGACCGCAGGAGTTCGCGAAGCGAATCTACAGTGGTGGATGAGGAGTTACTTTGTGTTAAGGACACCTCATCCGTCACGGCGATGCCGCGCCACCTTCCCCTCAGGGGGAAGGCTTGCGTTAGGCAGTTACCACATCGGTGGCAGTAGGTCAATTACCGCGAGTGACGGATCATTCAACGAGCCTATAGGCTCAGCGCGTGAAATGCCCCAAGGGGGCTATCGTAAGTCACCGGCACGGCTGGTAGTTATGACACTCATTTTTCGAATTGGATGTTCGGATTGTATTCGTAGCAGGTGGCAGTCACTTCGATCAAACGACCGCTGCGGTACACGCTGAACTGGATCGTATCACCTACGCTGTAGGATTTCAGATAGTTGGCGATATCAGAACTGCTGGTGATTTCCTTGCCGTCCATAGCGATGATGCGGTCGCGGATCTGGAATACCGTATCGTTCATGCCTTTTTCCAGACCGGCTACATACACGCCGAGGCTGGGTAGATTGTAGTACAGTGCCTGCTGGAAACTGTGGGCATCATACCATGTTACGCCCAGATCCGGCTTTCCGCTGACATATCCCTGGGTGATCAATTGCTCCGAAATTCCAACCGCATCGTTGACGGGAATGGCAAAGCCCAGGCCTTCAATGCCGGTGCCGGAGGATTTGGCGTTGACAACGCCGATCAGCTCACCGGCCATGTTGAACAACCCGCCGCCGGAGTTGCCCGGATTGATGGCCGCGTTGGTCTGCATCAGGTTCATCAGGGTGCCATCCACATTGACCTCCCGATCCAGGGCGCTGATGATACCGTTGGTGACAGTGCCGCCCAATTCACCGAGAGGATTGCCGACGGCAATTACTTCTTCGCCTACCGCTAATTTGTCGCTGTTACCCATGACTGCGCAGGGCAGAGAATTTTCTCCCGCATCGATTTTGATTACGGCGATATCGGAGTCGCTGTCTGTGCCAACTACAGTCGCCACGTATTCCTGCCCGTCCGTCAGCCGAACGGTGATGGTATCGGCGATTTTGCCGTTGTCATCCACAATAACGTGGTTATTGGTAAGGATATAGCCATCCTGGCTGATAATAACACCGGATCCGGCACCGGAGGAAATATACTGGAAGCGATCACTGATTACATATTCTGTAGTGATCTCCACAACGGTATTCTTTACCAGATTGGCCACGTTGTAGTAACTGGAGGTGCCGCCATCCGCGGACATACCGTTGGCCGGGGACGCAGAAGACTGATAAATCACACTGGGATTCTTGGAAGACGTTTGGGGATTCTGCGTGCTTCCGAGATCGGCTGTGGCCAGATAGGCACCATAGAAGCCGGCAGCACAGGAAAGAAGTACCGTGCACAGGCAGAGTACCACGGCCGCACCGCGGGACAAACCTTTTTTGTCTTTCTTTTTTGCGGGTGCGGGAGCCGGATTGTAGGAGGTATAGGTGTAACCGTTTTGCTGGCGCGCGTTGAAGCTGTTTTGGGTGTTCCCCGAAAACTGCGGCGGCTGGTACAAAGGCGGTGTGTAGGTGGACTGGTTCTGCTGGGGCGGAGTTTCCTCTCCGCTTCTCGGAGCAGATGTTTGCTGATTCTGCGTCGGCTGATTTTCGGCGGTGGGAGTATTTACCGCCGCTTGATTGTCCATTTGCGCGTTGTCTTGATTGGACTCGGTATTCAATTTGTTTTCGTTTTCGTCATGAAAATTGCCCAACATAATAGACTCCTTTCGTCAAGAAACGTTTCTTGCGTATGAGTGTATTATATCGGGCAAATGTGATGGTTATTTGAACACGTGTGAAAATCTGTTTGAAAGTTATAAAAAGTACTCAACCCAGCTTGACCGTTACGATAAATCCCTCGTCATTGTCGCCGGAAATTTCATACTCGCTTTCCGGCGGCACGGGTATGTCGGTGGTATCTCCATCGGCTGCCGGGACGTAGTAGATCATATATCCCGCATCGGGGAGATGAAATCCGTCGGTGGTTTCGGTGGTGCCGTCGCTCAGTACCAGCAAGCGTTCCTCCGCCCAGGTGAAAGTGCGCAGATAATCGTGATATTCCTCAAAACAGCGATCCATATCCGTGATCAGGCGGGCATGGGGAGCACCTACGTAGCGATAATGCCAGGGCTCCGGCGCGCATCCTGTGATCTCTTGTGCCTTTTCGGTGTAACGGAGGAAGAAGCCGTATTCCGGCGCATTTTCGATGATCCAGGCGGCGTCTTCATATTCGGGAAAATAGTACTGCCTGCCGTCCGCAAAAATAACCATATCGATGGCCAGACCGGCGTGGTGCTCACTGTTGCCCGGCAGAGCCACATACAGGGAGGCTTTTTCCTCCCCCTGAGACTTCACGCGGGATTCATACAGATCTTTCTGAAATTCGTATGTGCGGTAGCCGCTGGTGACAAGTACTTTATTGCATCCGGTTGCATTGCTGAAATCCTCCAGCATACCGTCAAAGATGGGGAACAGGGAAGTGTTCAGAGAGATGGAGATGGTGCTGAGCTGATACACAGGCGATTTGTTCCCGTACAAGATAGTTTGCGGCTGTTCCTCCGGGAATACGTAGGGATGATCTTTATTGATCAGAATCAGATTTCCCGTGTGGATGTCGTTGTTGTTTACGCTCACAATCACCGAATCCGGCTCCGTGATGGGTGCAGGCGGGCCGATAAAGGCGGGATCGTAGGTTTCCGTCATGATCGGGTCCACCGTCGGTGGGAGCGCCGGCAAATCCTCGCCGGAAGCGGACGCGGAATCCGAAACGGAGGGAATATCCGGCACGTCGGCGATGGGTTCCTTGCTTCTTGCGGCGATAACGATCAGTGCCACGAGGATTACGGCCAGAAACAGGATGGCGCAAAGAAGGGCGCCTGTGATGGAGGAGGTGCGTTTCTGGCGGTACGTTGCCTGGGTGTTGTATGGATTCGGACGGTGTCCGGGAGAATTGTAATTCATAGCGGCTCGCTTCTTTATGTAATGTGGTAGTATATATTGTACCGCAAGCAGGGGCGAAAGTAAAGAGCTGTATCCAAATTCACATTTTAAGATTTTATAAAGAAAAGGGAAGAGCCGCGGCTCTTCCCTGAAATGTTTCTTGTATGAATTACAGTGCGTCTTTTCTGGACAGATTCATACGGCCCTTTTCGTCCGTGCCCAGATACTTCACGCGGATTTCGTCGCCCACGTTGCAAACGTCCTCTACCTTCTCGGTACGCCCCTTATCCAGCTTGGAGATGTGAACCATGCCTTCCTTACCGGGAGCAAATTCAACGAATGCACCGATGGGGATGATGCGGGTAACGCGTCCGGTGTAGATGGCGCCAACTTCCGGTTCAAATACGATGCCGGCAATGATGGAGCGTGCAGCCTCGAGGCCGTTCATATCGATACCGGAAATAAAGATGCTGCCGTCGTCCTCGATGTCGATCTTGGCACCGGTGTCCGCAACGATCTTCTGGATTACCTTACCCTTCGGTCCGATAACGTCACCGATCTTCTCCACAGCGATCTTCATGGTGATCATCTTGGGAGCGTACTCGGAAACCTGCGGACGAGGTGCATCGATGGCCTTCAGGATTACTTCGTCGATGATGTAATCGCGGCCCTTGTGGGTAACTTCCAGAGCCTGCTTGATGATCTCGGGGGTCAGACCGTCGATCTTCAGGTCCATCTGAATGGAGGTGATACCCTTGTGGGTACCGGCTACCTTGAAGTCCATATCGCCGTAGAAGTCTTCCAGACCCTGGATATCGATCATGGTCATCCAGCGATCGCCCTCAGTGATCAGACCGCAGGAGATACCGGCAACAGGAGCGGTGATCGGAACACCGGCGTCCATCAGTGCCAGAGTGGATCCGCAGACGGAAGCCTGGGAGGTGGAACCGTTGGAGCTGATAACTTCGGATACAAGGCGGATGGTGTAGGGGAACTCTTCCTTGGAGGGAAGAACGGGGATGAGAGATCTCTCGGCCAGCGCACCGTGACCGATCTCGCGGCGTCCGGGGCTGCGGGAAGATTTTGCCTCACCGGTAGAGTAACCGGGCATATTGTAGTGGTGCATGTAACGCTTCTCGGTCTCCTCGGAGATGCCGTCCAGAAGCTGTGCATCGGTGAGGGAGCCCAGGGTAGCGATGGTCAGAACCTGGGTTTGTCCACGGGTGAACATACCGGATCCGTGGGTGCGCTCCAGGAGAGCAACCTCAGCGGCCAGAGGACGGATCTGATCCAGACGGCGGCCGTCCACACGCTTGCCCTCGTCAAGGAGCCAGCGGCGAACTACGAATTTCTGAATCTTGTACAGGATCTCGTTGATGACAACGTGCATGTCGGGATCGCCGCCATCGAACTCGTTGTATACATTCTCGGTGATGACAGCCATACGCTCGTCGCGTACGTTCTTGTCATCGGTATCCAGCGCGATGCGTACTGCATCGATGCAGTATTCCTCGATCTTCTCGTACAGGTCGTGATCTACCTCGCAGGAGGGATAATCAAACTTCGGCTTGCCCACAGCAGCGATGATCTCATTGATGAATACGAGCAGCTTCTTGATTTCCTCGTGTGCCTTCATGATGGCATCGAACATAGTATCATCGGGAACTTCCTTCGCGCCGGCCTCGATCATAACGACCTTCTTCTCGGATGCGGCAACGGTCAATTCCAGAATGCTCTTTTCACGCTGTGCGGCGGTGGGGTTCATAACGATACCGTCTTCCTCGGTCAGACCTACGAATACGCCGCCGATGGGTCCGTTCCACGGAATATCGGAGATGGACAGGGCAATGGATGCGCCTACCATGGCTGCGATCTCAGGGGAGCAATCGTGATCCACGGAGAGAACGGTCAGCGCCAGGTTTACGTCGTTGCGCAGATCCTTGGGGAACAGGGGACGGATGGGGCGGTCGATCACACGGGAGGTCAGAATAGCCTTCTCGCCGGGGCGGCCTTCGCGGCGGTTGTAGCTGCCGGGAATGCGGCCAACGGAGTACAGACGTTCCTCGAAGTCCACAGACAGAGGGAGGAAGTCGATGCCGTCACGGGGACGCTCGGAGGCGGTTGCGCAGCAGAGAACTGCAGTGCCGCCGTAGCGGATCAAGCAGGAGCCGTTTGCCAGGCCTGCCATTTTACCGGTCTCAACAGTGAGAGGACGACCGGCAAATTCGTAGGAAAATGTTTTGAAGTTTTCAAACATTACGCTTTACCTATCCTTAAATTTTAGATTTACGAGAAGAACTCATTGTACCGTAATCTCGCACTTACGGAGATGCCGCACCGTGCGGTATCCGTGTCGGACGGGGGAGGTTTAGCGCTTAAATGCGCGCCTGACAGGCAGGCACAGATTTAACAGCTAAGCCTCGGATCCGAAAAACGGATAAGTTGGAGGGGAAGAGGGACGAAAAACAAGCTGCGTCAAGCTGCTGATTGGAACAGCCTGCCGCAGCTCGTATCGCCTGTGTCGATTGCCGCTGTGCGGCAGAAAACCGGCAGACAGTAGCCGAGGGAGAATTACTTTCTGATTTCCAGCTTCTCGATGATGGCGCGATAACGCTCGATATCGTTCTTAGCCAGGTAGTTCAGGAGGCTGCGACGATGACCAACCATCTTCAGAAGTCCGCGACGGCTGTGGTGGTCCTTCTTGTTCAGCTTCAGATGCTCGTTCAGGCTGTTGATGCGGTAGGTCAGAACGGCGATCTGTACCTCGGGAGAACCGGTGTCACCTTCGTGGGTCTTGTACTTCTCGATGATCTGCTGCTTGATTTCCTTTTCCATGATATTCACCTCAAAAAATAATGTATCACGCCGCGAAACCAAGAAATCGGTGGGTGAAAGTGTTCTGTAATAAGAACCTTTTGTCCGAAAGCCGAGTTTGCGGCACAACCGTAGTGTATTATATCACAAGAAAACAGTTTTGTAAATAGCATACAGGAAATATTTCTGAATATTTCACATGGTTTTTTCGTTTTTTTGCTTTTTGTTCTTCGGCTTTCCACACAGAGCGCGTACCCCTGCCAGAATCAGCATGATTCCAAACAGAATCCGAACCCATCCCTGCGGGAGAATTCCCGCGGCAAATGTGCCGGGCAAAGCGCCGATCATGCCGGCCAGGGCGGCGATAGACACGTATAGAAATGGGATTCTGCGATGCGTGATATGAACACCGAGGGCAGCCGCTGCGGCAAACAGGAAAAACAGCAAATTGATCCCTTGGGCCGTCAACTGCGGTACGCCTGCAATCATAGTCAGGTACACCACAAGCAAACCGGCACTGCCTACGCCCATCCCGCTGAGAACGGCGACCAGAAATGAAGCAATAATTGTAATCCAATCCATGGAAGGCTCCTTATCGAAGTACCATGCTGATGCCGGAATACAGCACGAGCCAGGCAAAGATCTTTTTCAGAAACGTCGTGTTGATCCGATGCAGAAGAAGAGCGCCGATGGCACCGCCGGCAATGGCAGGCAGTATCAGCGGGGACAATTCAGCTATCGGGGGCGTATTCGTCTCCCCAAGACTGTATAGCATAGCCGACAGGGCAGTAATGGGCAATATGGCTGCCAAAGTAGCGGCGAAGGTGTCACGAACACGATCGGGGGAATCGTTGGGGGTCAGTGATGAGAAAACCCAGACAAGAAGGATGCCCCCTCCCGCTCCCAGCAGGCCGTTGATAAAACCGGCCGCCGTCCCCAGGAGAATCAGTTTCAGAAGTTTTTCTTTGGATTCACGTGTCGTTTTAATATACATCCATACAATTCCTTTGTTTCGGTGTTAAAATATCCATTTACGTGGCGAAAACATGATTTCCTCAAAACTATGTTCGGTCTGACTCTTGTATTTATTTTAAATTTCTGGTACAATATAATATGAGTGCGGTAATTGCGGCCAGTTTCCCTTAGACAGTATAACCAGACATTGTGCCGGCATACGCGATCATCACTATGAAAGAGAGGATACTTCCGCTGTAAACGGAATCGGAATAGAAAGTATGGCAGAAAAGAAGAAAAATACAGCATCGAAAAAGCGTTCCTCCGCAAAAACGGAATCCTATACATACAAAAAAAGCACAACCAAGAAAAAGGCCCCCGCTAAAGAACGCGCGCCGCGGGAAAAGAAAGAGCCCATCCGCAAACCCAGCGGCCTGATGACGCAGCTCATGCCTTTTATTATCGGTGTGGCGGCCGTATTTATCGGTGTGTGCCTTCTCGCGGAAGGCGTGGGCGTCATCGGAAACGGACTGCGCCATGTCTTGTTCGGATTGTTTTCCGGCGCGGCGTATACGATCCCCGTCTATCTGATTATCGCCGCTTTTATGTGGCGGACCGACAGTGAAAACGGCATGATCGCCTGGAAGGCGGTTTGCTTCGGCATTACGTTTCTGCTGACCACGGTGCTGATGCACTTCTTTACCGGTGGTGTGGCCTCCTTCTCTCCGGTTGAGCAGTACAATGCGGGCCTGACATGCGCCGGAGGCGGTGTCGTAGGCGGCATCCTCGGGGAATTGATGATGCGCGGCTTCGGACGGATATTGTCGCTTGTTCTGTTGTTCCCATGTCTGTTTGTATTCGCCCTCCTTATGTTTGGAATCACGCCCCGCGGTTTGTGGGTGCTGATTGCCTATAAAATCAAGATGTCCCGGGAGCGGGCAGAGGCATATCGCCTGGAAAAGAGTGAAACGGCGGAGGAATCCGCACGTCATACCTGGCAGAAACCGGAGATGCCCTTGTACTCCGGCGAGCAGCAGCCCATTGCCTTTACCGACAATACGGGCGATATGGAAAAACCGGCTTTGTTCGGCAAACGCAAGAAGCAGAAGTTCGATGTGGATGTGGCACTGGATGAGGAGCCCCGTCCGGCCGCCCCCGCAGAAACACAGCCTGCGAATGAGCCGAGTGCTCCCGCATATAATACCCCGGGGGACGGTGTCATCGATGAAAAAATATTTGATGAAGTTATGCGCCGTACCCAGGAGCGATTGGCGCAAAACGGCGCTCAGCCTGCCGATATAACGGACGGTGCACCGGGCGATACGGCGTCCGCCGACGATCTCCCCTGGGATGAATCCATCCCACCGGTGCGTAAGTCGGGCGACGTGCTGGATGGTGCGGCTATTCATGATATGGCCGACGATTCCCTGGATTTGTCGAAAATATTCACCGAAAGCACCGACGCGGAACTGCTGGCGCGCCTGCACAAAACCTATGATAATCCCACAGATACGGGATTGGACGGCGACAACGCCGATATGGATATTGAATTGTCGGTGGAACGCCGCCAATTGACGGAAACCGTTGTTCCCGCCGCCAAAGCGGAAGAGCCCACCAAGGTGGAGGAAGAAAAGCCCAGGGAATATCAGTTCCCGCCGATTACCCTGCTGACGCAGGATGAATCGGCCATCAAGGAAAACGTGGCGGATGAGCTGCGGGAAAACGCAGCGCGTCTGGTGCAGACGCTGGAATATTTCCATGTAAAGACCAAGATCGTGGATGTGAGCCGCGGTCCTACCATCACCCGCTATGAATTGCTGCCCGAACCGGGTACGCGGGTACGCTCTATTGCCAATCTGGTGGATGATATCGCTTTGAATCTGGCCACATCCGGCGTGCGCATTGAGGCACCCATCCCCGGTAAATCCGCAGTGGGTATCGAGGTGCCCAATAAGAAATCCACTACGGTGCATTTGCGCACTTTGCTGGAGAATCCTGCCTTCACCAACGCCAAGAGCCGCATTTCCTGTGCGCTGGGCCAGGACGTGGCCGGCGCCAATGTATATCTGGATATTGCCCGCATGCCCCATCTGCTGATCGCGGGTGCTACCGGTATGGGTAAATCCGTCTGCATCAACAGCTTGCTGATCAGCCTTCTGTATAAGGCGAAGCCGGATGAGTTGAAGTTGATCCTGGTTGATCCCAAAAAGGTCGAGTTCAATATGTACAACGGCATCCCCCATCTGTACATGCCTGTGGTCAGTGACGCGAAAAAGGCCGCAGGAGCTCTGTCCTGGGCGGTTTCCGAGATGGAGCGGCGCTACAGCCTTATCGAGGAGGTGGGCGTACGCGACGTGAAATCCTACAACGAGATCACGAAAAACGATCCCGAGTACGAATTCCTGCCCCAGTTCGTCATTGTGATCGATGAGTTGGCGGATTTGATGATGATGGCGAAAACGGATGTGGAGGATTCCATCTGCCGTATCGCCCAGAAAGCCCGTGCCGCCGGTATGCATCTGATCATCGGTACACAGCGTCCGTCGGTGGATGTTATCACCGGTCTGATTAAGGCCAATTTCCCGTCCCGTATCGCGTGCCGCGTATCTTCGCAGATCGACTCCCGTACCATCATTGACCGTGCCGGCGCGGAAAATCTGATCGGCCGCGGCGATATGCTGTATAATCCCGTCGGCGCGGACAAGCCGATCCGCGTGCAGGGCGCGTTTGTATCCGATCAGGATGTGGAAAAGGTCATCACCTACATCAAAACGCACAACAGCGGCGTGGAATACAATACATCCGCCATCGAGCAGGTGGAGCGCAACGCTGCGTCCATCGGAGCCTCCAAGAAGGGCGGTGCGCCTGTGGACGACGGCGAAGGAGCCGGCGAGGACGATCCTATGCTGCGTCCTGCCATTGAGTTGGCGGTGGAAAGCGGGAAGATCTCCACTTCTCTGATTCAGCGCAGACTGTCTCTGGGGTATGGCCGTGCCGCTAAACTGATCGACCGCATGGAACAGCTCGGCTATGTCAGCGCACCGGAAGGCCAGAAACCCCGCGAGGTGCTGATTACCAAAGAACAGTTCATGGAAATGGTTCTGCGGGATACGGATTCGTGACAGAAAGATAATTCCATAAAAAATTCACAAAAATGAGTGTCGGTGGAAAGAATGGGAAAACTTATTGTAATTGAAGGATTGGATGGCTCCGGAAAGGGAACACAGGCGGCTCTGCTGGCGGAGCATCTACGGGATAAGGGATGTCGCGTGCGGGAGATCAGTTTCCCGGATTACGCCTCGGACGGCTCAGTCCTTGTGCGGATGTATCTGAACGGTGAGTTGGGCGGCAGCCCCGATGCCACCAATGCCTATGCCGCGTCCATGTTCTACGCGGCGGATCGGTACGTCAGTTATCGTACGGATTGGGAGAAGGATTATCTGGATTCTGAGACCATCGTGATTGCCAATCGATATACAACGGCTAACGCGTATCACCAGCTGGCCAAATTGCCACGGGATCAGTGGGACGCATTCCTCACCTGGCTGTGGGATTTTGAATTTTCCCGTTTGGGATTGCCTAAGCCCGACGCGGTAATCGCCTTGTCTATGCGGCCGGAGGTCTCCCGCGCTTTGATTGAGAAGCGTTGTGTGGAAACCGGCGTCAAAAAGGATATCCACGAGGCAGATAAAGAATATCTGGAGCGGTGCTATACCGCCCTGCATTATGTAGCAGAGGCGGAGGGATGGCATCTGCTGGAATGTGCGGAGGGGGAAGCGCCCCATCCGATTCCTGTGATACAACAGAAAATCTGTGGAGTTTTGGGCGTATAAAACGGAAATTAAGAATCGGACGGGAACATTTTGTCCGAGAAAAACGTCCCATACACAGAACATACAGAAAGGAAAATGGAATGGTTTATTTGTTTTTAGCAGATGGCTTTGAAGAAATAGAGGCACTGACGCCGGTGGATCTGCTTCGCCGGGTCGGTGTGTCGGTGACTACCGTCGGCGTGACAGGGAAAACGGTTACCGGTTCTCATGGTATTGCGGTTGCGGCAGATGTAAGCGCTGAGGAAGCGATTGCCGCACTGCATAACGGCGAGGCCATTGACATGATTATTTTGCCCGGCGGTATGCCCGGGGCAGCCACTCTGGATGCATCCGATGTTGTGGATACATTCATTGATGCGGCGGAAAAGGCAAACGCCTATATTGCCGCCATTTGCGCCGCCCCCATGATTCTGGGCAAGCGCGGCTTGCTGAATGGCAAAAAGGCCACCTGTTTTCCGGGGTTCGAAGAATACCTGCATGGTGCTGATTGCATGAATACCCATACGGTTATCGATGGCCGGTACATCACCGGACAGGCTATGGGTGCGGCTCTAGAATTTGCCCTGTGTTTGGTGAAAGTACTGAAAGGAGACGGTGTGGCTGAAGAGCTCCGCGCCGCTGTGTTTGCATAATGAATTCGATTCGTAAAGTAAAAGATGAGATCCGCGCAGATTACAGCGCCCGTCGTGCCGCCATGGATCCGGCGGAGAAAAAGCGCCGGGATGACGCGATCTGCCGTGCGGCCGTCTCATTGGTCAGTTTCCGCTACGCGGAGTACGTGCTTCTGTACGCGGCTACGGAAAACGAAATCCAGATCCGTGATATTGCCATTGAGGCGCTGAATCGCGGCAAAAAGATCGCGTTCCCCCGCTGTGATAAGGAAACGCATACCATGCAGTATCATATTGTATCGTCCCTGGATGAGCTGGCACCGGATACTTACGGTATTCTGGAGCCGCCGCCGGAGAATCCCATTTACGATCCCGAGACGGATCTGGGCAGCGCCATCTGCTTTGTCCCCGGTCTGGTGTACGACAAGGCGGGGTACCGCCTTGGATACGGAAAAGGATTTTACGATCGGTATCTCTCCCATTTTTCCGGCTGTACTTTGGGTGTTGTATACAGTGATTATATTCTGCCTGTCGTTCCTCGCGGCCGATTTGACGTTTCCGTAAATATTCTGCTTACCGAGAAGGGCGTGAAAATGACCGGTGAGAATTAAAAGTTCATTTGCCGCGCCGTTCCTTTTGATTGTGGTGCTCACCCTTCTTGCCGTGTCCGGTACCATCGACCCGGCAAAGGTGGGGATGGATGAGAATCCATATCTTGTGTCGGTCATCATTCAGTTGATTGTGTACGCGCTGCCGACCATTTTCTTCTGCCGTATGCGCGGGGATAAGTATGCCTCCCGGCTGCGCTTGCGGCTGTTCCGCGCCAATCATTTGTTTTTTATGCTGCTGTCGCTGATCGCCATGATTTCGGGCAGTGCTCTTATCAATCTCATGCTGTATACGGCGTTCCCCGAGAGAAATGCCGGTATGTCCGCCGCCTTGTCTCTCGGCGGGACGGAGTTGCTGTTTGCGGTGATCGCCTTCGCGATCCTGCCGGCATTGACCGAAGAATTTCTGTTTCGTGGTGTTATCCTGACGGAATATGAATCGGTCAGCGTGCCGTTTGCCGTCATTCTCTCATCGGCGTTGTTTGCCATGATGCACCTCAATTTCTCCCAACTGCCGGTATATTTCTACTGCGGCATTATGCTGGCTATCGTTCTGTATACCACACGATCCCTGTTTGCACCGATGATTGTGCATCTGCTGAACAACATCGCCACGCTGCTTCTGGATCGCTTCGTGTATAATGTGGCTGAAAACACGGAAGAGCGCGGCGTACTTCTGAGTTTTATTCTGCTGTGTGTGCTGTTTGTTTCCCTGGTCTTGTTGTTCATGGAGGCACAGCGCATCTATACGGGATACGGGATCACCGGTGTTCCGTCCCCCCATGTGCGTGTCCGAAAGAAAAACGAGCCGCTGGGGGCGATCGATGCCTTGGTGACACCGCCCTTTGTCGCGTTTGTAATCCTGTTCATCGTGATTTCTCTGGTGAAAAAATGACGGTGAAATCCCATTGTGAAAGGGGACATTGTTATGGATCATAATATGAATCAAGGAGGCGTGGATAAGGAAAACACGCTTGGCTTTGATAATGCGGATATTCTGGCGAAAAAACGCCGCCGTGATGCGGCTGCAGCCGCGAAATCCACATCCTCCGTGAGCGCGAATACCTTGCGTGCCCAGATGCAGGCAGGGAATACCAGAACGCCTGCTGCCGGAGCCTTGCGTCCCGGAACGGGAGCGGTGCCTGCACGTCCGAAATCGGCGTCGCCCCAATCTGCAAACAGAACCGCACCCGCGTCATCGGGGATTGTGCGGCCGGCTTCTTCCACTTCTCGGCCGACTGCCGCGAAGACACCGTCCCAACCCAAAGCGCCGAGTGCTAATGCCAGTGTGGGAGTATCGGCTGTTTCTTCCAATAAAATTGTGCCCACTCCTCCCGGTGCTGTTCCGCAGCGCCCCGTGAAACCTTCCCCCCAGCGTTCGGCCTCTTCTGGAAAATCGGTGATGATCCCCTACAAACAGATATCCGTAAAACCGAAAGCATCCGCTGATGACGGTGCTACCCGTGTGACGGATATACGGGATTTTCGTCCGCTGGCGCAGGAAGATAACAACAGCACACGGCTGACTTCGATCAGCAAAAGTATGCCGACTCCCAAAGCAGTTCCGCGTCCGGAAGAGCGGGATGAGAGTGAAGGCGGCAACACCATCATCAGCATCATCAAGGCGATCACCTATATCGTTGCGGTGATTGTTGTGTCCGTTTTCTTGTCCATGTTCATCATTCTTGTGGGCAACGATGTGTTTGCTTTTGTGAAGGACGATACCTTGGTGGAGGTGACTATTCCCGAATATGCCACGGTTCATGATATTGCCGAGATTCTGCATGAAAACGAAGTGATTGAATATCCCAGTATATTCCGCTTGTATGCGTATCTGAATAAAGTGGAAGTGGTTCCCGAGGACGCGGAAGATCCTACCGTATTTGTGGCAGGAACGTATACCGTCCATCCTATGATGAACTACGATGAGCTGATCGGTGCCTTCAAAAAGAAGAAACCCTCCGGCATTTCCCGTATTACGATCCCGGAAGGCTATACCACGGATGAGATCATTGATCTGTTTGTGTCCCACAACATCGGCACAAGAGAAGGCTATATTGACGTAATCAATCATTACGATTTTGATTATTGGTTTATCGACGAACTGGAGACAAACGGCGTCTCCGAGAATCGATTCTACCGCCTGGACGGATATCTGTTCCCGGATACCTATGAGTTTTATAACGCTTCCAGTGAGGAAGTGGTTATCGGAAAACTGCTCAAGCGGTTCAACCAGGTGTTCCTGGATTCCTATGCACAGAAGGCCAAGGAACTGGGATATTCCGTGGACGAAATCCTGATCATTGCATCGCTGATTGAAAAAGAGGCGGGCACGCAGAGCGATTTCTTTGATATTTCTTCCGTGTTCAATAACCGATTGAATGCGCCGGCAAAATATCCGTATCTGGAAAGCGATGCGACGGTTGTATACGCCATCCATCATGAAACCGGCGAGCGCATCAATCCCACCGGTGAGGATATGACCTACGAAAGCCCCTATAACACCTATACGAATAAGGGATTGCCCCCCGGACCGATTGCGAATCCCAGTGCCAGTGCCATTCGTGCCGCATTGTATCCGTCCGACACGGATTACTATTATTTCTTCTCGGAATCCACCTACGTCACCCATTACTCCACCACGTATGAGGAGCATAAAAAGGTGATTGCCGAGGTAATGAACAAAAACAACCCGTCCAACTGATGCAGTTTTGGATGAGCAGGAGAAAACTATGAAAACAGTTATGCTGGTGTTCGGCACTCGACCGGAAGCGATCAAGATGTGCCCGCTGGTCAATGAATTGAAAAGGCGTGAGAAGATTCGTACCGTCGTGTGCGTCACGGGACAGCATCGCCAGATGCTGGATCAGGTGCTTGAGGCATTCTGTGTGGAGCCGGATTACGATCTTTCCATCATGAAAGAGAAGCAGACGCTGTTTGATATCACCACCAATATTCTGAGCCGCATCAAGGATGTGCTGGAAGAGGTCAAGCCGGATGCAGTCTTGGTGCACGGGGATACCTCCACCACCTTTGTGACCGCGCTGGCCTGCTTCTATCTGCAGATTCCCGTTGGTCATGTGGAAGCGGGACTGCGCACCTATAACATTTACTCTCCCTATCCGGAGGAGTTCAACCGGCAGGCGGTTTCCATTATCTCCAAGTACAATTTTGCGCCTACGGAATTATCGAAAATGAACCTCATCCGCGAAGGGAAGGCGGAGGATTCCATTTATATCACCGGCAATACCGCCATCGATGCATTGAGAACCACGGTCCGCGAGGATTACACACATCCTGAATTGGAGTGGGCCAAGGGAAGCCGTCTGATTCTTATCACCGCCCATCGGCGTGAGAATCTGGGTGAGCCCATGCACAATATGTTCCGGGCCATCCGCCGCGTTATGGAAGAGCATCCTGACGTGAAGGCGATTTATCCGATCCATATGAATCCCGTTGTCCGCCAGGCGGCGGAGGAAGAGTTGGGCGGATGCGACCGCATACGCATTATTGAACCGCTGGAAGTATTGGATTTCCACAATTTCCTGGCGCGAAGCTATATGATTCTCACCGACTCCGGCGGAATCCAGGAGGAGGCACCGTCCCTCGGTAAGCCGGTGCTGGTCATGCGTGATACCACGGAGCGGCCGGAGGGAATTGCCGCCGGCACTTTGAAACTGGTAGGAACCGACGAAAACGTAATCTACGAGAATTTCAAGCTTCTTTTGGAAGATGCGACGGCGTATAACGCCATGGCACAAGCCGCCAATCCCTATGGAGATGGATTTGCCTGCCAGCGGATCGCGGATATTCTGGAACAATAAGAAAAAAACACCACCCCGATGATATGCACCCCAAAAGTTAGACACTTTTGGAGGTGCATATTTTTATGGGTAAAACAGGGAGAAAAAACAGAAGGTATTCCTCAGAATTCAAAATTTGTGTTATAATGGATATGCGAGAACAGCGACTTAGTTATCACG
>JAZQFQ010000020.1:0-96121 GCA_045539595.1 Eubacteriales bacterium
GGCAAGAGCAAACCGCTCTCCCACACCCCGTGGAACGAACATCCCCGCCCCCAGATGAAGCGTACCAACTGGCACTCTCTGGACGGCGTGTGGCAGCTGGACGGCCAGCCCATCATCGTTCCCTTCCCGCCCCAGTCCAAACTGTCCGGCTGGCAGGGTGAAGTGGGCGATGAGCTTCACTATGAAACCACCTTTACCGTCCCCGCCAAGCTGCAGGGCCAGCGTCTGCTCCTCCACTTCGGCGCGGTAGATCAGGTGGCGGAAGTAACCCTCAACGACCGATTTCTTGGCCGTCACGAAGGCGGCTACCTCCCCTTCTCCTTTGACATCACCGACGCCGTCACCGGCGGCGATAACCACCTGACCGTCAAGGTCATTGACAATCTGGCTCACTACTATCCCTACGGCAAGCAGACCAACAACCCCAAGGGCATGTGGTATACCCCGGTCAGCGGCATCTGGCAGACCGTATGGCTGGAAGCCCGTCCTGCGGCGTATATCCGATCCTTCTTTGTCCAGACGAAACTGGACGGCACGGTTACCTACGATGTGGAGTTGTCCCCGGCTGCCGAGGGACAGATTCTGACAGCGGATTTCGCCGGTGTGCATGCCGAGGCCTGTGTGCAGAACGGTCAGGCCCGGCTGATCATGAACATAGAAAATCCCGCGCTTTGGACGCCGGAGGATCCCTATCTGTATGAGGGAACGCTGGCCGTCGGCGGAGATGCGGTATCCACCTATTTCGGCATCCGCGAGATCGGCACCGATGTATTCGGCGCAAACAACCGCCGCTACATCACCCTGAACGGCAAGCCGTACTTTATAAACGGCGTACTGGATCAGTCCTTCAACCCGCAAGGATTCTTTACCTTGCCCTCCGACGAGGATTGCCGGGAGGAGATCGTGCGCGCCAAGCGACTGGGCATCAACATGATGCGTATCCACATCAAGGCGGAGGAACCCCTGAAGCTGTACTGGGCGGACCGTCTGGGCATGCTCATCATGGCGGACATCCCCTGCTTCTGGGGCGATCCCACCGAGGATACCAAGGCACAGTACGAGATCGAGATGGAAGACCAGATCGTGCGGGACCGCAATCATCCGGCGCT
This sequence comes from Eubacteriales bacterium, assembly GCA_045539595.1. Taxonomy (GTDB): domain Bacteria; phylum Bacillota; class Clostridia; order Oscillospirales; family CAG-272; genus SIG701. The sequence continues at coordinate 1,110 of JAZQFQ010000020.1, forward strand.
GTTCTACTGGGTAGTATTCAATGAATCCTGGGGCTTGTTCAGCCACGGTACCGATGCCAGCGGAAACGGTCTCTCCGAATACACCAAAGAAACGGCGGATTGGGTTGTAAAATGCTATCACCGGGTAAAGGAGATGGATCCCACCCGTCTGGTGGAGGACAACTCCGTATGCAAGCGGGATCACACCGTGACCGATGTGAACTCCTGGCACTTCTACTCCAACGGATACACCCGGGTGAAGGGTGTTATAGACGATTTCTGCAACACTGCCTACATCGGTACCCAGGCAAATTACAAAGAAGGCTACACCATGGGTGACGTCCCCTGCATGAACAGCGAATGCGGTGCGGTATGGGGCGTCAAAGGCAACGCCGGCGACAGCGATATCGCATGGCAGTACAAATACATGATTAACGAATTCCGACTCCACGACAAGCTGTGCGGATTCATCTTTACGGAATTCCACGACGTGGTCAACGAATTCAACGGATACTACAAGATCAACAACGACGACAAGGATTTCGGCTACGGAGACTTTGGTATGAATCTGCGGGATCTGCACAGCCAGGATTACCTGGGCGCGGACTTCGCACCCATGACCACGGTAAATCCCTATGATACCGTCAGCATTCCGCTGGTGGCATCCAGCTTCACCGATGCCCGTCACGGACGGACACTGCGGGTGGATTGGCAGTTGACGGTGATGGATCCGCTGGATGGAGATTACATCGCGGACAGCGGTGAATATCAGCTGGTATGGAGCGGATACGGTACCTTCCCGGCCGGGGAGATCCATCTGGAGATGCCCGCGCACGACGGCACGGCGGTGCTGTCCTGGGCACTGATGGATGGGGACGAGACGGTCATGCAGAACTATCTGTTGTTCGACATTGACGGCGGCAAGCGGGAGGACGCGCTGGTGCTGGAGCCTTCGGATTTTGCCTCATCCGGCTTTGCAAAAGCATTTGCGGTACAACAGGGCAACAAGCTGAACGGATTGGGCGGCAGCGGCTGCTTCACGGCGGAAATATGCGCCGAGGATATTCCCGGCTTTGCCGAGGCGGACAATCTGCGGATCGTGCTGGAGGCATCTACCCGTGCGGCTATGACCCGGGATTATCCCGAGGACATGGTGGAAAAGAAGGTGGATCTGGACTACATGCTGGGCTATCGCTGTGATGCGGGTGAGAACCGGAATACCTTCCCCCAGACGGACAGCGTTAAGAATCCGGGCATGCTGGAGGTGCTCATCGACGGCGTACCCGTCAAGCGGATGTGGCTGGAGGATTGCCCGGCAGATGCCCGCGGCATGCTGTCCCACCATTATCAGCCCGACGACCAGTTGTTGGATGAGGCCGGCAGCTACGGTTATCTGTGCGATATCGCCGTGCCCTCTGCTCTTCTGTTCAAGCTGAAGGAGAAGGACACCTTTACCCTCACTGTGCGCATGTGCGATGACTGCGGTCTGTCCCTCTACGGCCGCCGCAGCGGACGGTACGGAATCGGTGTAGTGCTTCGCGCAGAATAAGTGAAAATGGTCATTTTTCTGACGAACTCCCGCCAAATAATCGTGTAATTTGTACAAAATCGCCTTGGACGCGGCCCCTTCATTTATGATATAATGGATATACGATAGAAAAGTATCCAATGGAGGGAGCAACATGGCAAACACGGCAGTCCGGCATCGCCTGTACGGAATCGGTGAGGTTCTGGAGCGGACGGAAGATAAGATCTGCGTTCGTTTTGCAAACGCCGGTGAGAAAAGTTTTCTGTATCCGGATGCGTTTGCGACTCATCTGTCCTATGAGGACGGGAAGATGCAATCCGCCGTCATGGAGCAGCTGAAAGAGCGGGCGGAAGCGGAAAAGGCGGCATCCGAAGCCCGGGAAAAGCTGCGTTTGGAGAACATGGAAGCGGAAAAGCTGAAACAAAAGCAGTTGGCCGCTGCCAGAAAAAGATCCACCGCCAAACGGCCTCGCAAGAGCGCGGCGGCAGTGGAAACAAAAGAATAAGAAACAGGGGATACCGTTTGGGTATCCCCTATGTTTTTACAAAACTCCCAATTACTTTTTGGGTTCCCTTAGACTACAATGAAAAAGGAACGATAAATTGGAATTTATATGTGTATTTGAAAATCACCAAAATCAAAAATACCGTTACCTTGTTCGAGGTTGTTTTGGCTGTGTATTTCGCAAAATGCATCGTAAATTCTGTCGACTATTCCGATGGGAATATTGATTTCATGATGTGAAGGACATATTTTTTGTATATCAAGTTTTCTGATTTTATCAACCGAATACATGAAGTCAATCGGATTCGTCGATGGGTAGAATACATCAAGGCATCCGCTATATATCAGATCGCCCGAAAACAAATATCCACGCACTTTTTCATAAAAGCAACAATGTCCGGGAGAGTGTCCAGGAGTATGAAGAACTTGAAGCCTTCTATTGCCTAATTCTATAATGTCACCGTCACGCATAGTGAATGAAGGCATACCTTGAAAAACTTGATAGCTATCAATTTTGAAATCGCTTGGAAAATCACATGGCTTTCGAGTGAGATTTTCTTTGACCATTTCAAGAGGGATCGGAAACTTTTCGAATATCCAAGTTATCTCTTTTTCATGCACGGCAAAATCACGAAAATACTTGTGGCCACCGATATGATCCCAATGAACATGAGTTGTTATTACAAGGACAGGCAAAGAAGTAATACTGTTAACAACGCTTTTTATATTTGCCACGCCTAAACCGGAATCTATTAAAACGGCGCGTTCTGTGCCGAGCAATAAATAGCAATGTGTTTCTTCCCAGTGCCCATATTCACTTATTGCTAATGTTTCATTATCAATCTTTTCGATATGAAACCATTCCATAGCACATCCTCCATCAAATTGGATTTACCATTATAACATAATTCAATGGATGAATTTTAGTTTGTCGAACACGTTTCTATAGATCAGGAACACAAAATCGAATTGGGACTTACAAAAAGCCGTTATTTTGCCCAGGTGCCGTTCACAAAGATGGGCGTAGCCTTGCCGTCTTTGTAGCCGGTGATGGTCATATCCGGCGCGCCGATCATGAAATCCACATGAATCATGCTGTCGTTGATGCCCAGTTTCTGGCACTCCTCCAGGGTCTTGTTCTGGAAATCGTCGATGGTATCCATGAATCCGCGCCCCAGTGCCACATGGCAGCTGGCGTTCTCATCAAAGAGGGTGTTATAGAACAGCACGCCGCTCTCGGAGATGGGGCTGTCCTTCGGCACGAGAGCCAACTCGCCCAGGTAGGCGGCGCCCTCATCCATGCTCAGCATACGATCCAGAAGGGGCTTGCCCACTTCTGCATCCCACTCAACGGCTTTGCCGTCTTTGAAGGTGATGTAGAAGTTATCGATCAGCTGGCCCTGATAGGAAAGGGGCTTGGTGGAAACCAGTTTACCGTCGGCGCATCCCTTTTTGGGGCTGGTAAAGATCTCCTCGGTGGGCATGTTGGGGTTGAAGAAGTTGCCCAGCAGAGACACCTCCCCGCCGCCGCACCAATGGCCTTCGGGAATGAGGGAGGCACGGAAATCCGTTCCGTTGGAGCTCTTATATTCCAGATAGTCGAACTTCTGCTCGTTAAGCCATGCACATCTTGCTTTGAACGCCTCGTTGTGCTTGTCCCACTCAGCCACGGGATCGTTATCCTTGGTGACGCGGACGGTCTTCAGAATCTCCTCCCACAGCATCTCATAGGCGCGGTTCTTCTTCTCGCCGGGGAACACTTTCTTCGCCCATGCGTAGGAAGGAACGGCCACGATGGTCCACTGCTCCTTATTCTCCAGCGCGTCGTTGTACTTCTTCACGATGGGATAGGTGGCGATGCGGGCCTTTTGCATCTTTTCCTGATTGATGCCGCGGAGGCCGTCGGGATCCTCACCGATGATGTGGATGCGGCAGGGCACCTCCTCCACCGCCAGCTTCAGTTTCTCCTCTTCCCACGCGGGAACGGTGGACAGGGATTTCAGTGTGCGGTACTTGTAGTGCATTTTGGTGATGGCCTGGCAGCTCCACTCGTGATCCACGCGGGATGCGCCTGCCTTGTAGCACTCCTCGGTCACATAGGCGGCAAATTCGCTGTGCTCCACGCTGGCGCTGATTACGACCACCTGTCCTTTTTTCACATTGGCACCTACGCGGGCAACCAGTGCCGCGTATTTTTTCATCATAGTTTTTGTCATAGTATTCTCCATGTATGTTATCAGAATGGTTTCTTTGAATATTGTACACCACACAGCGGTGGAAGTCAAGGAATCCCGGGAGATATTTTCGACAGGATTCTTGACAGGCATTTGCTGTATAGTGTATAATAACCACAGATGGGTGTGTTATACGCACCCGGATTGTTCATACTGAAATACTTTATTTACTATAAGGAGACATGTGTCATGGGAAAGTTTGCAGTTAGAAAGACCAACACCGGCTTCAAATTTGATCTGGTTGCCGGCAACGGCGAGACTATCGCGACCTCTGAGGTATATGCCGCTGAGGCATCCTGCCTGAACGGTATCGCCAGCGTAGTGAAGTGCTCTGCTGCCGCTGAAGTAGAGGATCTCACCGCAGAAGTTGTAGAGACCAAGAAGCATCCCAAATTTGAAGTGTACGCCGACAAGGCGGGCGAATTCCGTTTCCGTCTGAAGGCTACCAACGGTCAGGTCATCGCCGTATCCGAAGGATACAAGGCAAAGGCATCCTGCCTGAATGGCATCGAGAGCGTAAAGAAGAACGCCGCTGACGCTGAAACCGTTAAGGAATACTGATACTTATTAAAAAATCCCACGGCACAAGCCGTGGGATTTTTTGTCTATATCAGGCATCCTTGTAATGCTCTGCCACTTCTTTCAGATGCTGGATGATGGGCAGATGCTGGGGGCAGACCTGCTCACACTGACCGCATTCCAGGCACTGATCGGCCGCGCCGAACTCCTTGGTCAAATTGACGTAATAAGACTCCTGGGGCGTCCAGGATTTGCCGGGCATCTCCTGTTTATCCGCGTTGTACAAAGAGAAATACTGAGGGATGGGGATGCCGACGGGACAGCCGTCCACGCAATAGGCGCATCCCGTACAGGGGATGGCGATGCTTCCGTTGATGAATCCCACAGCGCGGCGGATGATTTCCTGCTCTTCCCCGCTCAGCGGCTTCTGATCCATCATATAGGAAGTGTTGTCCAGCAACTGCTCCATATTGCTCATGCCGGAGAGCACCATGAACACGTTATCCAGATCCGCCGTGAAGCGGACAGCCCAGGATGCCACGGACATATCCGGCTGATGGCGTTGGAACATATCTTTCACGGCTTCGGGCACATTGGCCAGCGTGCCGCCTTTCACCGGCTCCATCACGATGACGGGGACGCCGTGGCGGGTAGCCACTTCGTAGCACTTGCGGGACTGGACGCCCTCGCTGTCCCAATCCAGGTAATTGATCTGGAGCTGTACGAACTCCATCTCCGGATGCTCCGTCAGCACCTGGTCAAGAAACTCCGCGTCATCGTGGAAGGAGAATCCCATATGACGCACCAGGCCGGCCGCCTTCTTATCCCGGAGCCAGGTAAAGCAATCCATATCGTTATAGGCGGCATAATTCTCCCGCCCGATGGCGTGGAGCAGATAATAATCAAAATAGGTTACGCCGGTTTTCTTCAGCTGCTCGCCGAAGATACGATCCCGGTCCTCCTTGGTTTTCACAAAAGAGGAATGCAGTTTGGTGGCAAGGGTATAGGCATCCCGGGGATGCCGCACCACCAGTGCCTCGCGGATAGCGCACTCGCTTTGAAAATTGCAATACATCCACGCGGTATCGAAATAGGTAAATCCCCGCGCGAGGAAGGTATCCACCATTTCTTTCAGATGCTCGATATCGATTTTCTTCTCTCCGTCCACTTCCTTCGTGGGAAGGCGCATCAGGCCAAAGCCCAGTTTTTTCATAATATCCACTGCCTTTCGGTTCGTATCTTTACATATATTATACATTTTCTTCCCCGCCGTAGCAAGGGGGAACGGAAAACTTTGCTGAAATGTCAGACCAAGTACACCATATTTTTGAAAACAAGTCAACCGGTTGGCGAAAAGCGAGCGCCCTTGCAGGCACGCCGTTGATCAACGCCAGGTGCAATACAACAAAAAAGAGAGCCTTGGGGCTCTCTTTTCGTTTGATATATCACAGCTGCTCGAATTCTTCCAGGGCCGCCTTGAAGGATGCCATGCAGGCCTCGAAGGCGTCGGGCTTGGTCAGATCCACGCCGGCCAGTTTCAAGAGTTCTACGGGACTGTCGCTGCCGCCGGAGGACAGGAAGCGGAAGTAATCATCCACAGCGGTCTGGCCTTCCTTCAGGATTCGCTCGGCGATGGACACGGCGGACACGATACCGGTGGCGTACTTATACACATAGAACCGGCGATACAGATGGGGGATCCGCGCCCATTCGTAGGCGATCTCGGGATCGGACTCCACGGCGGGGCCGTAGTACTTCTTATTCAGCTCCAGATAGGCCTGGCAGAGGGCATCTTTGGTGAGAGGCTGGCCCTTCTCTGCCATATCGTGGGACAGATACTCAAACTCCGCGAACTGGGTCTGGCGGAACAAAGTGCCCTTCAGGGTATCCATATAATAGGAAAGGAGATACTTCTTCAGCTTCACGTCGTCCGTGTTTTTCAGCAGATGCTTGAGCAGAAGAACCTCGTTGACGGTGCTGGCCACTTCGGCCACGAAAATCTTGTAGCTGGCCTTCTCGTAGGGCTGATTCCGCTCGGAGAAGTAGGAGTGCATGGCGTGACCCAGCTCATGGGCTACGGTGAACACATCGCCCGTGGTCTTCTGGTAATTGAGAAGCACGTAGGGATGCTTCAATCCGAACACACTGATGGAGTAAGCGCCGCTGCGTTTGCCCTCGGTTTCCTCCACGTCGATCCATCCGTTATCGTGGGCCTGCTGCAGAAGCTGTCCGTACTGCTCACCCAAAGGAGCCAGTCCTTCCTTGACGATGCGGAAGGCCTCGTCGTAATCCACGCGGATCTCCGCATCCTCCACCAGGGAGGTATAGATATCGTACATATGGAGCGTCTTGACACCCAGGATCTTTTTGCGGTCCTTGAAGTAGCGATGCAGGAGCGGCAGATTCGCGTTCACGCTGTCGAGGAGGTTCTTGTAAACCTGCACATCCACGTCCTCACCGGCCAGGGCCATCTCCAGGCAGGAGTTGTACTTGCGGGTGCGGGCCAGGAACACGTCCTTATCGATATTGCCCACATAGGTGGCGGTGATGGTGTTGATCAGATCCATATAGACCTTATTGAATGCCTTGAATGCGGCGCGGCGGACGCGGCGATCGGGGGAATGGAGCATGAGGCCGTAGGTGCCGTGGGTCAGGCGGACCTTTTCACCGTTCACACGGATGGTGGGCAAGGGCAGATCGGCGTTGTTGATCATGGAGAAGATATTCTGGAATCCGCCGAAGATACGGGACTCCTGGGAGAGGAGGGTTTCGATCTCCTCGGAAAGTACGTGGGGCTTGCCTTTGATGATGCCGCGGATGGTATAATCATAATCCTTCAGGCGGGGATCGGCGGCCAGCTCCTCCAGTTTCTCCACCGGCAGGGCGGTCAATTCCGGATTGATGAAGGACACGTTCGCGGAGAATTTCATCGACAGCATCTGCACGCGGGTTTGGAGAGCATCAAACTCGGACAGGCGGGTATCCTCATCCCGACGCATGAAGGCGTACACGGACAAAAGGCTCAGATCCTTCACCACCGCGTTGACTTCTTCCATGCAGGCAAGGATGGTTTCGGCATTGTTCAACTTGCCTTTGTAGGCGGAAAAATCCAATTTTCCCTCCAGGGAGGCATACAGATCATCCCATTCTTTCTGGGAGGCGAAGATATCGTCGGTATTCCATTTCCGGCTGGCGGGAACGTCTTTTCTTTCTTTTGCCATGGTGATTCATCCTTTCTTATATATAATTTCATGCACAAATGGGGGTGTCACACTCGTGCCATCCCCATTTCATTTTTATTACAGCGTTGCGGCCATCACCGCTTTGATGGTATGCATGCGGTTCTCCGCTTCATCAAAGACGATGGACTGCTCGCTCTCAAACACGCCATCGGTGACTTCCATGCAGGTGATGCCGTATTTCTCGCAGATATCCCGGCCGATCGCCGTATTGGTATCGTGGAACGCAGGCAGGCAGTGCATAAAGCGGCACTGGGGACCGGCGTTGGCCATGATCTCCTCCGTTACCCGGTAGGGGGTAAGATCAGCAATTCTCTCCTGCCATACGGATGCCGCCTCGCCCATGGACACCCACACATCGGTGTAGATCACGTCCGCGCCCTTAGTGGCGGCGATGGGATCCTCACTGAACTCCAGCGTGGCGCCGGTTTCTTTTGCAATGGCCTGGCACTGAGCCACCAGATCCGCATTGGGGAAATACTTGGCGGGGGCACAGGCAACGAAATGCATACCCATCTTGGCGCATCCCACCATGAGGGAATTGCCCATATTGTAGCGGGCGTCGCCCATGTAAACCAGTTTCTTACCGGCCAGGGGGCCGCAATGCTCACGGATGGTAAGGAAATCCGCCAGGATCTGGGTAGGATGGAACTCGTTGGTCAGGCCGTTCCACACGGGAACGCCGGCGTAGCGGGCGAGATCCTCCACGATTTCCTGGCCGAAGCCGCGGTACTCGATGCCGTCAAACATACGGCCGAGGACCCGGGCGGTATCGGCGATGCTTTCCTTTTTGCCGATCTGGGAGCCGGTGGGGCCCAGATACACGGGATGCATACCCAGATCCGCCGCGGCCACTTCAAAGGCACAGCGGGTACGGGTGCTGTCCTTCTCAAACACCAGGGCGATGGACTTACCCTCGCACAGGCGGTGAGGGATGCCGGCTTTCTTCTGTGCCTTCAATTCGGCGGACAGATCCAGAAGGCCTGTGATCTCCTCCGGGGTGAAATCCAGCAGTTTCAGAAAATGCTTACCTTTCAATGATATCATAATTGACTCCGTTGTTGACAAAGTTGGTATTTTACAGTACTTTCGCCAAAAAAGACTGCAGACGCTCGCACTGGGGATTTTCAAAGATTTCCGTAGGAGTTCCCTCCTCGGCAATCACGCCGTCATCCAGGAAGATGACGCGGTTGGACACCTCGCGGGCAAAGCCCATCTCGTGGGTAACGACCACCATGGTCATGCCCTCTTTGGCCAGTTCCTTCATAACGTCCAGAACCTCGCCGACCATCTCGGGGTCGAGAGCGGAGGTGGGTTCGTCGAAGAGCATCACATCCGGCTCCATGCAAAGCGCACGGACGATGGCCACACGCTGTTTCTGGCCGCCGGACAACTGACTCGGATAACTGTCCGCACGGTCGGACAGACCGACGCGGGCCAGCAGTTCCATGGCTTTGGCTTTTGCCTGCTCCGGGGTGGCTTTCTTCAGCATGACCGGCGCGCAGGTCAGATTCTCCAGAATGGACATATGAGGGAACAGATTGAACTGCTGGAACACCATGCCCATCTTCTGGCGGTGGAGGTTCAGATCCACTTTCTTATCGGTCAGATCCGCACCCTCAAAATAGATGCTGCCGCCCGTGGGCTGTTCCAGCAGATTGAGGCAGCGGAGAAAGGTGGATTTACCGGAGCCGGAGGCGCCGATAACGCACACCACGTCTCCCTTATGGATATCGATATCGATTCCCTTCAATACGGACACATCGGCAAAATCCTTTTTCAATCCGCGCACGCGGATGGTTACTTCGCCGGAAGCATAATTCTTATTTTCCATCGCTTCTGCGCAACCTCCTTTCCAGAACGGCCAACAAACGGGTCATCGCCACGACCATCACCAGATATACAAGAGCAAGGAGAAGGATGGGGTTCACCGCATCAAACGTTTTGTTTCGGATATTGGTGGCTGCCTTGGTGATATCCACCACAGCCACGTAACCGGCAACGGAAGTCTCTTTCAGAAGAGCAATGCACTCATTACCGATGGCGGGCAGAATGTTTTTGATAGCCTGGGGAAGGATGATCTTGGCCATGGCCTGCCCTTTGGAAAGGCCCAGGCTTCTTGCCGCCTCCATCTGTCCCTTATCCACTGCGTTGATACCGCTGCGGATCAGCTCCGCCATATAGGCACCGGAATTGATACCGAAAGCCACGATGGCCACCGGCACGCCGTCCTTGACGGAAACGAAAATAATATAAAAGAACACCAGCAAAAGAACTGTAACGGGAATACCGCGGATCACCGTGGTATACAGATCGCACAGCCAGTTGAAGATGCGGAGCTTCTTATTGCCCTCGCAGAAATACTTGGTAATGGCGATCACCGCACCGATGATCACACCGATGATCAAGGCACCCAGCGTGATCAGAAGGGTGTTTCCGAGGCCTTCCACCAGCCACATATAGCGGTTGTCCTCCAGAAAGGTCTCCTGCAATTTTGCAAACCAATTCATTATGTAATCTTCCTTAAATGCTTCGTAAAAATCCTCCCAAAAACCGGGGAATAAACCCAAGCAGGCTCCGCGCTTTCACGCGGAGCCGCCGTGGTATATTATCTTATGTATACCGGAATCAGGGCTTGATGTAGGTCTCGCCGTAGCTGGCAAAGATGCTCTCCATGGTACCGTCCTCGATCAGTTTCTCAAGGATGGTATCGATCTTCTCTACCAGATCCTCGGAACCGAAAGCAAAGGCAAATGCATAGGGCTCATCGGTCATCTTCTCCTCCAGGATAACCAGGCCGTCGCCTTCCTGTACCATCTGGATCGCGGTCAGGTTGTCTACAACCCACGCGTCTACCTTGCCGGTGGTCAGAGCAGCCTTTGCATCGGCGTTGGCAGCGAAGGCCTGCACAGCGATACCCGCATCGGTACAGCCCTTATCGGCAGTGGTACCGGTCTGAACGGATACAGTCTTGTCGGCCAGATCCGCCTTACCCTGTATGGTACTGCCCTCTTTTACAACGATAACCTGTGCAGCGTTGTAATAAGGTGTGGTGAACAGCATGTTCTTCTGACGGTCCGCGTCCACAGTGATACCGGACATACCGCAGTCGTACTTAGCGGACTGCACACCCAGCAGAACAGAATCGAAGTCCATCTGCACGATATCCAGCTGAACGCCCAGTTCCTCGCAGATCAACTTCAGAACGTCCACTTCAATACCGACAACCTCGCCGCCCTCCAGGCTCTCAAAGGGAGGGAAGTCAGGGCTGGTAGCCACAACGAGTTTGCCTGCCGCCTCTACGTCAGCCAGGGTTTTGCCCTTGGCACCGCAGCCTGCCAGGCACAGGGACAGCATAAGAGCTGCCATCAAAAATGCAATAATCTTTTTCATGATACAATATCCTTTCCCAATGTAACAAATACAAAATCTTGCGCAATCCGGAGGAAAATCTCCGGTGTTTCATTCTTTACGGATGAAATTATACATCAGTTGTAAGCAAATGTCAATAGATTTTTGAATATTTTTTCAATTTTTTCTGTATAATTATCAATCTGTCTTCCAACCAATCCCGCGTTCTGCACACCGTTTCCCGCCTTGGCCGTATCTTTATGGATCCGGCGCGTCCCACTCCTCCGCCCTTTTTTGATTTAAAGAGACAAAAAGTGCTGGGACAGCCCCGCGGGAAATGGTGCTTTTGCCATGGTTCTGCCTCAGTTGAGAAAATATTCACTCCCGCTGCATAAACATCCAACCAATATCTCTTATCGGATCCGGCTGACAAATGCCACCGCCAGTCCCAGGATACGGATCTCCTCCCCGGCATCGGGGGTCAGAATGATCGGTTTATAGGCGGGATTCTCCGCCTGCAGAATCAGATTTCGCCCATCCCGGTACACCCGCTTCAGGGTGGCCTCCTGACCGATCAGCACGGCGGCGATCTGTCCGTCATCCACCGTTTCCTGCCGCCGGACATACACCAGATCTCCCTCCAGAATCCGGGCACCGATCATGCTGTCGCCGCGGCACCGCAGGCAGAAATCCGCCGTGATATCCAGGGGCACCGCCACCATCTCCTCCGCCATTTCCGCCGCCAGGATCGGATCGCCGCAGGCGATATCCCCCAGCAGGGGTACCCGGTACGTCCGGGGGATCGGATGGATTTTTCTGCCCTCGCCGTACTCATCCGGGGTAGAGATGCGCCCGGTCAGGTAATCCACGCTGACGTGAAATCCGTCGGCGATCCGGTTCAGCATATGTATATCGGGATTTCGCTTGCCGCTCTCCCAATTGCCCACGGCACCCACGGACACCTGCAGCGCCCGGGCCAATTCGGTCTGGGTGATCCCTTCCCGGCGCCTTAATTCTTTTAAACGATCCTTCAGCATATTCTTTCACCTCGCGCTCCATTATATCACATTCTGTGAGAATTTGCAAGAGGGATTCTCACAACGAGGGAAATATATTTGTATATCCGCTCCGTCCATGGTATGCTGTTCTCACGCGGCGAAAGATACCAGGCATCATCCACCCGTCACAAAATCGATCGCCGCGAATTTCCGTTTGGAAAGAAAGGAACTCTTATATGAAAATGATAGAAAAGAATCACAGCATACTTCGCATCGGAAAAACCGGAGAGAACGCGTTCCGCACGTTTTCCTTTGATGTGAGCGATTGGGTGGCGGAGTATCCCCGGGGGGAGATCACCGGCGTCTATCGCCGGCCGGATGATGCTGTATATCCGGTGAAAATCCATGTAAAAAAAGGCACAGCCCACTGGACCGTCACCGCCACGGATTTGGCCATCGCCGGCAGCGGGGAAATGGAATTGCGGATCACAGACGGTGACGTGATCGGAAAATCCATGCGCTTCCCGTGTATCGTCAGCGAAGCCCTGTGCGCGGGCGAGGAACCGCCGGCTCCGGCCAGGGACTGGATCACGGAAGTCATGCACGATGCCCGAGAAGCTGCCGAGGCGGCCACCATGGCAAAAAACGAGCTGACAGCGGCAGCAGAACGGGGAGATTTTGACGGTGATGCCGGTCCCCAAGGCCCACAGGGACCGAAGGGCGATAAGGGTGACAAAGGCGATCCGGGAGAGGACGGCAAAAACGGCAAGGATTACATCTTAACCGACGAAGACAAATCCGAGATTGCCGCCGCGGCGGCGGATTTGGTGGAGGTGCCGGCCTCGCCGAAGGATTACGGCGCTATCGGATTGGGCGCAACGGATGACACGGCGGCATTCAAGCAGGCGCTGGCGGAAAACCGCATCGTACGCGTTCCCGGCGGCCGATACGTGCTCTCGGACACGCTGGTGGTGCGGGAAAACTGCTGTCTGGAACTGTCCCAGGACACGGTGCTGGAGTTTGTGAGTGAGGAAAAGAACGCCATCACGCTGCTCCGCGCGGCCCATCTGAAGGGCAACCACGCGACGATCACTGTGCCGTACACCTTCTCGGCGAACGTAATCCACTGCGACACGGGAGAGGATGAAGCGGCGCTGGGTGTTGATGCCACAGACGATGAGGCTATGAAAGCCGCCAACAACACCGCCGTTCCGCCGTTTGTCAAGTGGGATCCCCAGTGGAAGATGACCCGCTATGTGACGGATGTGAACATCTGCAAGCCGGACGACCGGGGATTCCACTATTCCAAGGACGGCGACTGCTTCGGCACGGCGATCTATCTCCATTGCGATGCGGCGGATTACGTATCCTACATGTGGGGCGTGAGCATGAGCGGTGTCCGCATTGCGGGCGGATTTGCATACGGTATCCGAGCCCACAACATCGGGGACGCATGGAATCACGATATGCGGATCGAGGCGTTGATCGACGCCTGCAAGGTGGGCGTGTCCATGGAAAACTGCCACTATGCCCGACTGGCCGTCACCATTCAGCCGCGGCGGGCCTACAGCGATTCCGAGGTATACAAGCCCTATGCGGAGCACGGCATCCTGCTCAAAGACTGCCGGGGCATCGATCTGTCCGGCTCCCGCGTATGGGACTGGAACGCTGAAACCACCCTGTGGGCGGAGGGCAACTACTATCAGCACATCGCCCTGCTGGGCGAGTGCCGCGGATTGATTCTGGATGACTTTTTGTACCACGAGCAGCCGTCCATCGACATCCGCCGCCTGATCTACACCGACACGCCCAGCAATCTGGAGAACATGACGATCCTGCAGGAGCCCATTGACCGATGGTTTAAGACCAAAAACGGGGAGGCGTACTTCCACGACGGATACCGTGACCGCAAGCTGGTTTCCCAGGAGGAAATGGATGCCCACTTCGGCACGGATTTTGTGAAGGGCTTCACCGATGTGCTGGCAAGTGCGGAGGACACGGACGGCACGATCCTGAACGGAGTGGGATACAAGATCGGCGCGCGCCTGCACGAAAGCGGCACGGTGACCGAATCCCCCTATTACGGATACACGGGATTCATCCCCTGTGCGAAGGGCTCCACCATTTACGCCCAGGATCTGACGTTTGATGTGGGCGATCAATTCTGTAAGGTGATCTTCTACGATGCGGACAAGAACTTTGTGCGGCACATCAACCGAAGCAACATCGTGGGCGGAAGCCAGTATTACACCGCCTACCGATCCACCGAGGGCGGCTTTGCGCTTACCGTCAACAGCATATCCGACAACAACGATGTGGCCTATGCCCGCTTCACCTTCTACAAAACCGCCTTTGGTGAGAATCCCATGATGGCGGTGGATGAGGAAATCCAGTACACCGTGGAGGGATACCTGGCCGACAATGTGAAAGTGAAGGCAAAGAACGTCATCGGACTGCCCGATGGCGGAAGCGGAGCCCAATCCGATTGGAGTGCCGCGGAGGGCGAGCCGGGGCATGTATTGAGCCGCACCCACTACGAGGATGCGGACGGAACGGTACACAAGCTGGACAACAAATTCATCGATGCGGAATGGATGGCGACCATGGTGGCGGAGGGCGAGGAGGAGGAAATCCTGCCCGAGCGCACCATCTCTTTCACATCGAAGGCCGCCATGGTGGCGGGCGATTCCTACAAGCTGCTGGAGGGCAGCCGATACACCGTGTACTGGAACGGGACAGCCTACGCCTGCACGGCAGCTCTGGCATCCAGCGGCGACATGGTGCTGGGCAATGGGTACTATCACATGACCACCATGCAGAACACCGGCGAGCCGTTCTGCTTCACGGAAAGCGGCGGCAGCGGATATGTGAAAAAGAGTACCGCCACCGCCGAAACCTTTACGGTGCGGATCGTGAAGCTTCCCGATCTGGTGCCGAACAAGCTTCCCGCTGAGTTTTTGCCGGATGGTATCGGCGGCAATGCCAACATCGACGTAACCGCAGAAGTAGGACAGACCATCGTGGTGAAAGCCGTGGACGAAAACGGCAAACCGACGGCATGGGAGAGCGCAGACTATCAGGAAAGAACGCATTGGACATTTTCCGGCGGCGGGCTTGTCCTTGACGGTCAGACGGTCACTTTCGGAAGTGATGGAATGGGTGCGATTTCGGGCACGTTGGACATTGAAGCGGGAAAAACGTATACCGTAATATGGGACGGCGCGGAGTATATCTGCGATTGCAAGACCGTCTATTACAGCGGAATGGCTGTTGTTTACATCGGTAATCCTGCTGTTGTGGGACTGGATAACAACGGTTTGCCGTTTGTAATCGGTAAGGTATTGGCAAATGGTTATACAATGGCCGCTTGCTTGCAGCCGAACACAACGCATTCGGTGGGTATTCTTTCGGCAACTGTCAACAAAATCCCTGAGAGGTATATGGGTGACAATGAATTTGTCCTTCACTTTGAGGGCGATCCCGACTCGGACGGTGGTTTATCCCTTAAAGAAACGGCGGATGAAATCGTGGCGGCTATCGAATCTGGAAAAAGATTACGCGGCGAACTTTATAGCCTGAATGGGGGCGAAAACCGTGCAACCATGAGTGATTGTACCTGTTTTACCCTGCCTGCCGAAGGTGCTGTAATTATCACGCTTTCTATCGGTACTTTGCAGTGGAGAGGATACTCATTCGCCATTGACATTGGACTCTCAAAAGCCCCAGACGGGACATGCCTCATAACGGATCTTTCAACAGCCCGCTTTGAGAATGCGAGATGGTATGATCACATGACAACCTGACGAACGCAGAGCCATCGAAAGGAGCAACACATGAATGAAATCGCATCAAAAATCCTCAGCGTGATTCTGTCGGCGGTGGCGTCGGGTGCCATCTCCGGCGTGGCGGTGTGGCTGAGGATGCGCAAAAAGAAGGACAGCGCCGTGGCGGACGGAGTGCAGTGCCTTCTCCGAGAGAAGATCATCGAAAAGCACGCCAAGTACGTGGAGGAAAAGCACTACTGCCCCATCTACGCCAAGGAATCCATCCGCAAGGCATACGCCGCCTATCACGCTCTGGGCGGCAATGACGTGGCCACGTCGCTGTATAAGGAAATGATGGCCCTCCACACGGAGCCGCCGGAGAAGGAGGAGAGTGCATGAACATTACATCCGTATTGCCCATTCTGACGGAGGGGACAACCCTGCACGTCACCTCTCCCTTCGGATGGCGCACCGATCCCGTGACGGGGGAGGGCGGCCAGGGGCACAAGGGCATCGACGTGACGCTGTGGCGGGGGTGGAGTGCCTTGTCCGGCATCGGTGCCGCCTGGGATGGTGTGGTGATCGGTGTCCGGGACGGAGTGGAGGGATTCGACAAAAACCGCTCCGCCGGCAACCGGGTGACCATCGATCACGGGGACGGGGTGGTGACCAAATATTTCCACCTGGCAAACGGAAGTATTCCGGTGCAGCTGGGCGATCACGTCACCGCCGGGCAGATGATCGGACAAATGGGATCCACCGGGTATTCTACCGGGGCGCACCTGCATTTCCAGTTGGAGATCGGCGGCGAACCCGTGGATCCTCTGCCGTTCCTTCTCGGGGAGGAGGGCGTCCCGGAGCAGCCCACCGACGACATGGACAACACCCCCGCCGCCTGGGCGGAGGAGGCGGTGTCCTGGGCGGTGGAAAACGGGATCCTGTACGGGGACGAGCACGGCAACTACCGGCTCCACGAAAACTGCACCCGGGAGATGATGCTGGTGTTCCTCTACCGGGCGGTGGGAGGCGGCGCATGAAGAAGATGGAGTTTTCCAAGATCATCGTGGCCGCCACGATCCTGCTGGTATATCCGGCGGTGATCCTGCTGTCCTGGCGGGTGATCGAGTTGGCGGAGATGGCCGTTACCCTGAAATTCACGGGTGCGCTGCCGTACCTGACCGCCATTATCACCCCCGCCTGGGCGGCCTTCGCCACCATCCTTGGCTTCTATTTCAACAAGGCCAAGGGCGAGAACAAAGAGAAGATCCGCAAATCGGGAAAAATTGATTATTAAGAAAGAGGTACATATGGAAAGGCTGAAACAGAAACTGTCCTCCCGCAAGCTGTGGGCGGCCATCATCGCGGTGATCGTGGTGCTGGCGGTCACAATCCTGGGGGAGGAATTGACCCCCGAAACCGTCGCCACGCTGGAATGCGTGGTGGGCGCCGCCATGGCCTACATCTTCGGCGAGGGCGCCGTGGATGTGGCCCGCGTCATCGCCGAGGCGGTGAAGAAAGCGTATGCGGCGGCGTATGAGGTGGTCGGGGAGGACACCGAAACGGGCGAGGAAGACTGGCTTTTGTATAAAAAAGAATAACGACACCGGGCGGGAGGGCAATATTGCCCTGCCGCTTGCTTCCTTTTTTATAAAATACCTTGACAAAAACCACGCTCTGTGCTACAATTTCCTTGTCTATAAAGGCGCAGAGGAAGAGAGTACGTGCGGCGCAAAAAAGGCACAGCGAGTCGGGGGCGGTGAAAGCCCGGCATCTTTTTTCGCACGGAAGATCACTTCGGAGCCGCAGGGGTGAAAGCAGTAGCTCCTGCCGGATACCGTCCGTTACCACGGTCGCATATGTTCGTATGCAGGTGGTATAGCGAAGCGCGCCTTCGTCCTGTGGGACGGGGGATTTTTATTTTTCGATTATTATTGTAAGGAGTGCGTTATGTACAAGAAAGTCCCAACGAATCTGGATTTCGTAAGCCGTGAACAAGAAACCCTTGCGTTCTGGAACGAAAATCACATTTTCGAGAAGTCCCTGGAGCACCGCAAGGGCGGCCGGGGTTACACATTCTATGACGGTCCTCCCACCGCCAACGGCAAGCCCCACATCGGTCACGTGCTGACCCGTGTCACCAAGGACATGATTCCCCGCTACCGCTGCATGAAGGGTTACGATGTGCCCCGCAAGGCGGGCTGGGACACCCACGGTCTGCCGGTAGAGCTGGAAGTGGAGAAGCTTCTTGGCCTGGACGGCAAGGAGCAGATCGAAACCTACGGTATCGATCCCTTCATCACCAAGTGTAAGGAGAGCGTCTGGAAATACAAGGGCATGTGGGAGGATTTCTCCGGCACCGTCGGTTTCTGGGCGGATATGGATCATCCCTATGTTACCTATCACAACGACTATATTGAATCCGAGTGGTGGGCACTGAAGAAGATCTGGGAGAAGGATCTGCTCTATAAGGGCTTCAAGATCGTTCCCTACTGCCCCCGCTGCGGAACCCCTCTGTCCACTCACGAGGTGGCCCAGGGCTACAAGGCGGTCAAGGAGCGCTCTGCCATCGCCCGCTTCAAGGTAAAGGAGGAGGACGCCTACATCCTGGCATGGACAACCACTCCCTGGACTCTTCCCTCAAACGTTGCTCTCTGCGTAAATCCCGACGAGATCTACGTGAAGGTAAAGGCCGCCGACGGCTACACCTACTATCTGGCTAAGGCACTGGCGGATACCGTTCTCGGTTCTTTGAAAACCGAGGATACCCCCGCTTACGAGATCCTCGCTGAGTACAAGGGTACCGATCTGGAATACAAGGAATATGAGCCTTTGTTCGAGTGCGCTATCCCCGTTTGCGAGAAGCAGCACAAGAAGGCGCACTATGTGACCTGCGACAACTACGTTACCATGTCCGACGGTACCGGTGTGGTTCACATCGCGCCCGCCTTCGGTGCGGATGACGCCAATGTGGGCCGCAAATACGATCTGCCCTTCGTGCAGTTCGTGGACGCCAAGGGTGACATGACCGAGGAGACTCCCTTCGCCGGCGTATTTGTCAAGAAGGCGGATCCTATGGTGCTCACCGATCTGGACAAGCGCGGTCTGCTCTTCGACGCGCCCAAGTTCGAGCATGAGTATCCCTTCTGCTGGCGCTGTGACACTCCCCTGATCTACTACGCAAGAGAATCCTGGTTCATCAAGATGACCGCGGTTCGTGAGGATCTGATCCGCAACAACAACACCATCAACTGGATCCCCGAATCCATCGGCAAGGGCCGCTTCGGCGACTGGCTGGAGAATGTACAGGATTGGGGTATCAGCCGTAACCGCTATTGGGGCACGCCTCTGAACATCTGGGAATGCTCCTGCGGTCACCGCCACGCCATCGGCTCCATCGCCGAACTCAAGGAAATGGCCATCGAGTGCCCGGAGGAGATCGAACTCCACCGCCCCTACGTGGATGCCGTAAAACTGAAGTGTCCCGAGTGCGGCGGCGAGATGACGCGCGTGCCCGAGGTCATCGACTGCTGGTTCGACTCCGGTGCCATGCCCTTCGCACAGCATCACTATCCCTTTGAAAATCACGAGGCATTTGAGGCACAGTTCCCCGCCGACTTCATCTCCGAGGCAGTGGACCAGACCCGCGGTTGGTTCTATTCCCTGCTCGCCATCTCTACCCTGCTCTTCAACCGTGCGCCCTTCAAGAACGTCATCGTTCTCGGCCACGTGCAGGATGAAAACGGACAGAAGATGTCCAAGTCCAAGGGCAACGCGGTGGATCCCTTCGATGCTCTTTCCACCTACGGTGCCGACGCGATCCGCTGGTACTTCTACACCAACTCCGCGCCCTGGCTGCCCAACCGCTTCTACGGCAAGGCCGTGGTGGAAGGTCAGCGCAAGTTCATGGGCACTTTGTGGAACACCTACGCGTTCTGGGTACTGTACGCGGACATCGATTCCTTCGATCCCACCAAGTACAACCTGAAGGACTGCGCCCTGACCGTGATGGATCGCTTCATTCTGTCCCGTCTGAACACCACCGTGGCGGAGACCGACGATCATCTGGCGAACTACCGTATCCCCGAGGCAGCCAAGTCTCTCTCCACCTTCGTGGATGAGCTGTCCAACTGGTATGTGCGCCGCTGCCGTGAGCGTTTCTGGGGCAAGGATATGACGGAGGACAAGATTGCCGCGTTCATGACGCTGTACACCTGTCTGGTCACCATCGCCAAGGCATCCGCCCCCATGATCCCCTTCATGGCCGAGGATATCTATCAGAATCTGGTGCGCACCGTGGACGTAAATGCTCCCGAGAGCATCCATCTGTGCGATTATCCCGAATCTGACGCTTCCTACATCGACCGCCAGCTGGAGACCGACATGGACTTCGTTCTGCGTGTGGTTGTTCTGGGCCGCAGCGCCCGCAACGGCTCCAACATCAAGAACCGTCAGCCTCTGTCCGATATGTACGTGAAGTGCGAGCGGGAGATCAGCGACTATTATCGCCAGATCGTTGAGGAAGAATTGAACATCAAGCACGTGGAATTTGTGGCCGATGTATCCCCCTTCTCCTCTTACAGCTTCAAGCCCCAGCTGAAGACCGTAGGTCCCAAGTACGGCAAGCTGCTGGGCAAGATCCGCACCGCTCTTACCGAATTGGACGGCAACGCCGCCAAAGCCGAGTTGGATGCAAACGGCTCCCTGAAGTTTGACTTCGACGGGGAGGAAGTGATCCTCACCGAAGCGGATCTGCTCATCGAGATCCAGCAGAAGGAAGGCTACTTCTCCGCCGCAGAGCGTGACATCGTGATTGCTTTGAACACCACCCTGACGGATGCGCTGATTGAGGAAGGTTTCGTAAGAGAGATCATCTCCAAGATCCAGACCATGCGTAAGGATGCGGACTTCAACGTAACCGATCACATCCGCGTAGGCATCACGGGAAGCGAAAAGCTTCTGGCCATCGCCGCGCGTGGCCGTGATGAGATCGCCGGTGCGGTTCTGGCCGATGCATTCGATTGCACCGACGGCATCGCCAAGGATTGGAATATCAACGGCGAGGACGTAACCATCACCGTAGCGAAGATCTGAGAATAACAAAAGAGGCGGCTGCCATCGGGCAGCCCCCTTTGTTTTATTTCTTTGATTTTTCCTCCGCCAGGATCGCGGCACATTCCTCTTCCAGAATAACCCGCTCCCGAAAGGGCACCTTCCGTCCGCCGATAAGCTGGTAGGTTTCGTGTCCTTTTCCGGCAAACAGCACGATATCGCCCGGTCGGGACATACGGACGGCAGTGCGCACCGCCACTTCCCGATCCTCGATCTCTGCCCGAGGGCAGTCGGGATGGAGATGCTCACCGATCTCCCGAATGATGGCCATTGGCGATTCGAAATCCGGATTATCGGAGGTGATGATGCAGAAATCCGCAAGCTCGCCTGCGGCGGATGCCAACTCCGCCCGGCGGTTCTGGGACTTGCCCCCCACCGATCCGAACACGCAGATCAGCCGCACAGGACGGTATTCCCGAAGCACCGACAATGCACTGCGCAAACTGAGGCCGTTGTGGGCGTAATCGATCACAAACGTCCGCCCCGGCAGGTTGCCCGCAATTTCAAACCGGCCCTGCACCGGAGCAGTTTTCAGCGCGTCAGCGCTGTCCTTCACGCTCACGCCGTACACGGATGCTACCGCCATGGCGGCCAGGGCATTATGCACGGAGAAGTGGCCCGGGGACAAAACGGACACAGGGGTACTTCCCTCCGCCGTCACGCAGTCGAAGCGGACGCCCAGGGTGGTATCCTCCCGATAATTCTCAATATCCCTTGCCACCAGATCCGCCTTGCCCAAGCCGAAGGAGATGCGGCGGGCATCGGTTTCGCCCAGCATATCCGGCCACATGGCGTCGTCGGCGTTATAGATGGCATAACGGACGCCGTATTCGGAAAACAGCCGGGCTTTCGATGCGGCGTAATGTTCAAAATTGGGATGCTCCACATCGCTGATGTGATCGGGGGACAGATTGGTAAACACGCCCACCTCGAAGGGAATGCCGTACACGCGGCTGTGAGCCAGGGCCTGGGAGGACACCTCCAATACCGCGTACTCCATCCCGGCACGGAGCATCTGATCGAAATACATATGAAGCTCCCGGCTCTCGGGGGTGGTGTTCACCGTCTCCAGATGGGTATCTCCGATGGTGACTCCGTTGGAGCCAATATAGGCGCATTTTTTGCCCATACGGTTCAGGATGGCCGCTACCATCAGCGCGGTGGTGGTCTTCCCTTTGGTGCCGGTGATGCCGATGATGTGCAGCCGATCTGCCGGACGTCCGTAGAACTCCGCGCTGATGACCGCCAGGGTCTGTCTTGTATCCTCCACGCGAATCACCACCGCGTCCGGGGGCAGATCCACTTCCCGACAAACAAGAAACGCCCGGCATCCCTGCGCATAGGCAGACGGGGCGTAGTTATGCCCGTCGGACCGGGCACCCACCAGACACACAAACAGGCACCCTTCCCCCGCACGGCGGGAATCGTATTCGATACGCCGGATGTCCGTATCGGGGATCGGAGAGGATCCCGAAACGGAAACGCGGGCGAACAGATCACACAGACGCATAGAAAAACGGCTCCTTTCGGCTCAATCAGATCTGCATTTCGGGATCCATCCGAGAGAACTCCTCCCGGAATCCCTGGGTTTGACTGCCGCACATGGTGATGGCCCGGCAGGCCAGCACCTGCAAGGAATCGATAAACATTTCCTCCCGGGGAATCTCCCGTGCCGCCACGGACAACTCGGTACAGCCGAGGATCATGCAGTCGCATCCCTGCTGCTGCAGGGGACGGACGGCTTCATACAAGAGGGCGGGATCGCTTCGCAGGCCCCGCTTGACATAATCGTAAATGATGTGGGTCAGTTTCGCCTGACAGGCAGCATCCGGCACGGCGTAGCCGATGCCCTCTTTTTCCAAAGCACTCTGATACGCCCCCGAGGCAATGGTACCCTCGGTGGCCAGAATGCCCGCCTTTGTATGCCCGCAACTCCGGACAAAATGGGCCGTTTCCCGTATGATGCTGGGCACGGGCACGGACACGGAGTCACGAACCTGATCGATAAAATAGTGGGCGGTATTGCAGGGGATCACAATGGCGCGGGCGCCGAAGGCTTCCAGAGCCTTGGCATCCTCGATCATAGCCGGCAAAGGGCTGTCGGCACTGCGGCCCAGGATGAAATCCGTCCGATCGGGCGTGGACGCACGGCTGGACAGTATGATATCGATATGATCCTGATCCCGCTCGGCCTTGGTGTGGGCGGTGATCATCTCATAGAAATACGCGCTCGCCATCGGGCCAAGCCCGCCGAGAACGCCCAAAAGATGCGGTGAATGCATAATAGCCCCCGTTTAGGTTTTCGTTATTTTTGTGTGGGATAGTATTTCTTGAACTTCTTGCCCTGGCGGCGCAGAACCTCGCACACGCAGATCAGCCGCAGGGGATTCAGACAAAGATCCTTCGTATACCAGAGGGAGGAGGTGTGCTTGCCGCGGCGGGCCAAATCCCGGGCACACTTCACAAGCGATGCGTCCTCCGTGTATGTATATGCGACAGAGCGCGGAACATGATGCCAGAAATGCACGTTTTCACACATAAGGCAGTCCTCGCCCTCGGATTCGTATACCTCCGCCGCCAGACGGGCGATATTGATTCCCGCAGAGGTGACGTAGAAGTTGCTCCGTCCCTGGCGGAGATTGATCTCAAACACCCGATAATCCTCGCCCTCGCCGGTGTATTTGATATCAAAATTGGAGAAGCCGGTGTAGCCCATATCCTCCAGCATCGCCCGGATCTTATCCGCAAAAGGCAGATTGGAGAGGGGCTCGGTCACGATGGCAGCGTGGTTGCCCAATCCCTTGGGAGTGTGCTCCTCTATCATAGTATGACCGAGGCACATAGCGCGCACGCGGCCCTTTTTATCGGAAAAGGCAGTGAGCACCCGCATGTGGGCATCACCGCCGGGGATAAACTCCTGCAGAATCATCCGCTCATCGTAGCCTGAATCGTAGATCTCGGCGATGATCGCCTCTGCATCAGCGGCAGATTTTGCGATGTACACCTTTTTCATTCCGTCAAAGGGATGCTTCCAGTACACCACGCTGGAGGAGGGCTTGATGACGATGGGATAGTCAAAGCCCAGCACATCGGCGGACAGATCCGCCGCGTCTGTTTTTTCTGCCAGCACCACCGTCTTCGGATAGGGGATGCCGTACTTCTCGCAGATCTCGTAAAACTCCGCCTTGCGGGATACGGAATCGAGAAACGATTCGTTCGGGCAGGCGCACAGATACCGGGGCAGCTTGTCCTTATTGCGGATGATCATAGCGGCGTAATCGTCGGTGCATCCGAACAGGATCAGTTTTCCGTCGGGATGATTTTCGGCAAATGCCGTTAACGTTCCCAGCATTACTTCGTCCCGATCGATCTCGGGCACGGCGGTGAAGCGGATAATGCGGGAATATTTGGTGGCGGAAACCGCATACCGGCCGAAGGCGTAGGAGATCACGCCATACTGCTCGTGAAAGGCTCTTGCCACGTTATAACAGTTCAGATCGGCGCCAAGGAGCACCGGGATAATCTTCTCAGTCATTCTGTTTTCCTCAATCAGATTCCGAAAAATACTTTATGCCAGGTAAGGAAGGTGTAGACCGTCCAGATCTTGCGGCCGTTGTTCGTGCCGTTTCTGTGGTCGTCCAAAAGACGCACCAGGGCATCGGTGTCGAAATACTCCGCCGCCGCATCGGAGGTGAAGGCTTCCTTCACCAAATTATAGTAGCGATCCTCTCTGAGCCAGTTGCGGATCGGCACGGGGAATCCTTTTTTGGTGCGGTTTGCCCACGCATCGGGCAAGGTCTTGTTGGCGGCCGCACGGAGCACGTGCTTGGTGTTCACGCCATCGATCTTATAATGGGCAGGCAGGCTCTGGGCCTGTGCCATGATGTCCCGATCCAGATAGGGTACCCGCAACTCCAGGGAGTGGGCCATGCTCATCTTGTCTGCCTTGAGGAGGATATCTCCCGGCAGCCACAGATTCAGATCCAGATACTGCTTCTTTTCCAACTCACTCAGCCCCTGTGCCCGATCGTAAATGGGGGCGGTGATATCTCTCACGGAGGGGCCGGCCTTGTATTTGGGCTTCAGGATGGCAAGGGCATCCTTCTCTCCCCACACCATAGCCTGTCCGATGAAATAATCCTCGGGGCGGCCGCTGCCCTTGATGATGAAATCGTGTCCTTTGAAGTAAGGCAGACCTGCGCTGAGTGACGCCGCCGCCCGGCGCAGGGGCGCGGGGATCCTTTTATATTTCCGCATCAGCGGGGTTTCGTCATACCATTCGTATCCGCCGTAGATCTCATCGGCGCCCTCGCCGGAGAGGACTACGGTCACGTGCTCTC
Organism: Eubacteriales bacterium; assembly: GCA_045539595.1. Lineage (GTDB taxonomy): Bacteria > Bacillota > Clostridia > Oscillospirales > CAG-272 > SIG701. Next base: position 26,675 of record JAZQFQ010000020.1, read on the forward strand.
TCGCCAGAGAGGAGAGAAACCACAGCGGCACGGAGGACGGATTGGACTGGGGCTCATCCATATGATACTGGATGTCGGCAAAGGCGTCGAAGCACTGCTCCGCTGTCAGCTCCCGCCGGAAATTGCGGATGCCCAGGATATCGGACAGTTCTTTCGCTTCGGTGGTTTCGTCAAACTTCTTCTCACCGAATCCCACGGAGAAGGTATTCTCCGGCATCAGGGCCGCGGTGATGTAACTGGAATCCACGCCGCCGGAGAGAAAAGCACCCAGGGGCACGTCGCTGATCCGATGGGCGGCCACGGATTCCCGCACGGCACAGTCGATGGCGTCCGCCATATCCTCAAAGGAGGCAGTGGTCTTTTTGGTGAAATCCACATCCCAATACCGGCGGATTTCCATCTTGCCGTCCCGGAAGGTGAAGGTGTGGGCGGGGGGCAGTTTATACGTACCGCGGAAGAAGGTCTCCGCCATGGAGGAATACTGGAAGGTCAGATACGGCCGGAGCGCTTCGGGATTCACCTCACGGCGGAAACCGGGATGCTCCAGAAAACTTTTGATCTCCGAGCCAAAGATCAGATTGCCCTGCTCCGTCACCGAATAATAGAAGGGCTTGATGCCGAAGTAGTCCCGTGCGCCGAACAGAGTGCGCGTCCGCTCATCCCAGATGACGAAAGCAAACATACCCCGCAGCATGGGGACGATGGCCTCGCCGAACTCCTCATAGCCGTGGATGATGACCTCCGTATCGCAGCGGGTGCGGAACACGTGTCCCCGGGCGATGAGATCCTCCCGCAGCTGGGCGAAGTTATAGATCTCCCCGTTGAACACCATGACCATGGAGTTATCTTCATTATACATAGGCTGGGCGCCATCCGCCAGATCGATGATGCTGAGGCGGCGGAAGCCCAAGGTCACATCATCCTCGGCCACACCGATATGGTATCCTTCCATATCCGGGCCGCGGTGGATGATCCGATCCGCCATTTTCTTGATGATCGCCGCTCTGTCGGGCAGAGGGCCGGTAAATCCTGCAAATCCGCACATATATCTGAATTCCTTTGTTATCTGTCGTATAGAACTGCATACATAATGTATTATAGCATACTCTTTTCCCAAAATAAATAGCCGAGGGGAAAAAAGTGGCTTCCGAAAAAAATTTGTAAAAATCACGCGAAACCGCTTGACAATCACTTGAACGTATGGTATACTGTATTCACAAGGATCCCCGTAGGATGCGGCGGTATCCATAATTTTTTCGGCAGCAGAAATCTATAGAAACCCATTGACAATCATCCGACTGCGTGTTATACTGTGTATGTAAGCAAAATACCACAACCACCGCCCGCGGGCGGCACGGAGGATTTTATATGGATTTCGGAATTGCATTGACACGGATACCGGGAACGATTCTCGACCGACAGAAAATGGGCGGTGCCACCGGCATCGAATTTCTCAACAAGATTTTCTACATCACCGACGGAATCATGCTGGCACAGATACGGGAGATCGCCGGCGTGGACGGCACCACCCTGCAGAACTGGCTGAAGCGGGGCTGGGTCATCAACCCCGTCAACAAGATGTACAACAAGGACCAGCTGGCCCGCATTCTCATCATCAATATGATGCGCGCCACCATGCAGCTCAGCGACATCTCGTTTCTGCTGACCTATGTGAACGGCGATCCGGGATGCCGGGAGGACGATATCATCCCCGAATCCCAGCTGTACGATTACATCTGCCGGCTGGTTGACAAACTGACCGGAGAAAACGCGGATCTTCCCCAGGAGTCTCTTTCCAAACTGATCGACACCTACACCGCCGATTATGTGGAAACGCTGGGCGGTGCCCGCCGTCGGCTGAACCGGGCTCTGGAGATCATCCTCATGTCCTATTACGCCAACACGCTGAAACTGCGGGCGGACGCTCTGGTCCACGCCCTGCGTGAGCGTTGATTTTTCGATTCTTTCACCGATTTTCAGGAGGTTAATTATGATTCAGTGGTGGAACAGTCTTGACACATTTGCCCGCGTCTATGCCTTTATTGCCATTCCCTCTACCCTCGTTTTGATCGTGCAGTCGATCCTTCTGATGATCGGATTGAACGACGGCGACGAAGGATTGGATCTGACGGACAACGGTTTTTCCGACACGCCGGGTGATGGCGGCTCCGACGGCTTGGCTCTGTTTTCAATCCGCGGCATCATGGCCCTGCTCACCGTAGGCGGCTGGAGCGGCCTGGCCCTGTACGCCTCCGGCGTAAACCGTCCCCTCACGATCCTCATCTCCGCCGTATGCGGTATTGCCGCCCTGTTCGCCATCGCGTATCTGATGCGCGCTGTCATGAAGCTCCAGTCCAACGGCAATATCAGCCTGAGCCACGCCATCGGCAAGACCGGCCGGGTGTACATCCCGATCCCGCCCCACACCCAGGGCAGCGGTAAAATCACGCTGACCTTGCAGGAGCGTTTTCTGGAAGCCGACGCGGTTACCACCGCGGAGCGCAAGCTGATTACCGGGGAGGCGGTACGCGTTGTCGCCACCGACGATTCCGGTCTCTTGGTTGTGGAGCCTGTGGTAAAGTAAATTCCACATAACGGAGTACAACTATGGAACTATTCATGGGATTGTTTTTCATTCTGTTCTTTGTCGCGTTCTTCAGTATTCTGATCCGCAACATCGGAGAGTGGTTTAAAAACAACGCCTCCCCCCGCCTGACGGTACCGGCGAAAGTGGTCAGCAAACGCAGCAGCCATCATCACCATCACCACGCCCACGGCGGTATGCATCACAGCACGAGTTACTATGTCACCTTTGAGGTGGAAAGCGGCGACCGGATGGAGTTGTCCCTCAGCGGTCACGAGTACGGACTCCTCGCCGAGGGCGACACCGGACGGCTCTCCTTCCAGGGCACCCGGTATCTGTCCTTTGAGCGATCCGTTCAGTAAAATCACACAGTCATGAAACAACTACTCACATCCGACCGTCTGAAACGTATCGGACGATCTGCCCTGCTGTACGCGTTCTTCCTTCTGTTGTACTGGATCAGTTACGAAGCGGCGCTGGGGCGATTCTCCCTGCTGGAGGATGCCATCGACACCTTCTTCCCCTATGTGCCCGTATGGCTGCCGCCCCTTATACAAATACTAATTCTCCCCGCCACGTTTTACTCGGCCGCCCGGCTCTTCGCCATCCACGATCCGATTCTGAAAAAGAATCGCCCCGCGGAGGAGGATGCGCTTGCCAACTGGTTTGTGCGCACCGAGGAATTCCGCCTGGAGATGGCGGTGATCCTGCTTCTCTCCCTGCTTCTCCCTGCCGGATGGGGAGACGGCGGCATCTTTACCCTCTTCCCCATGCATTTTCTTTTGGAAAAATTGTGCCGGATCCTGTTATTTTCGCCTTTGCTGATCGTTATTACTATACACGCCCATCACTGTGCGGAAATCGTATGGGACACCCCGCAAAAGCGGTTCTGGCAGAAAACCCCGCCGGCACTGCAGTTCGCAAAATCGGTCCTGCTTACGCTGGGCGCGTACTTTGTGGGATTTATGTTCCTTCCCGTGGTGCTTCCGGCCATCCATTCCGCCTTGTACCTGCTGGCGCAGGTGGTTTGGGGATTCCGCTATTTCATCCTTGTAGGCTTCACTGCCCTGCTGCTCTTTCTGTACACGAGGGCCTGGCGGATCCGCCGGCGGTTTCTTAAGGACCTGAAAAAGATGGCGCAGGATCGGAAGTCCCACTTCCATCTCTCCCCCGTCAAGCGGGCGTGGATCTCGCTGTTCTTCCCCTCCCACCGGGCGAATTTCACCGTGCGGGTGCGGGATAAGGTATACAGCGTGCGGCTGATGGCCGATCCGATCCGCTACCGCACCATGTACTTCGGTCCGGAGGGCGCAGGCATCAAGCACAGCTCCCTCAGCCTACGGGGTATGGAGATTTTCAATATCGACATTCCCTTCACCTACGATTTTGAGGGAGAGGGAGAAAAACTAATCGTGCTGTCTCCCGTCCCGAAATTCATCCGTTCCGTATCCAAAAACCACACCGCCGATCTGGACACCGGCGATCGGGTGGGTGAGTACCGTCTCTTCAACGGAAGCGGATTCCTCGGTATGCTGGAGCGGGACTGTCTGGAGCGATAAGTTGGGAGTTTATCTATGAGTAACGACAAACGCATACCTATCGGCACGATACTGGCGCAGTCGGTTTTGCAATGCATCGTTTTCGCTGGAATTACGAAACTGTCGCAGATTTTGTTTCGATCCAATATGTTCGGGGAAGAGTATTTTACGTACGGACACCCGTCCATCTGCGATCTGATTCTTCTTGTGCTGATTTTTGAATCCACCGTGTACACCTTCCGTGTCCATGATAATACTGCACAGGCGGCGTATCTGGCAGATCCAGCCACAGGCGGCGTGCTTTCCGACATGCGTTATGTGCTGACATCCGTGGATTTCTGGCTGGGATACATCGTTCATTCGCTGTTTTCCGTGCTTCTTCCCGTATCCTTTATCTACGGATGTGTCGGTGACACGCTCTGGCGCGATGTCCCATGGACATCATCCCGGAATAAGCTGTATACCCTGCTCGTTCTTCTTCCGCTGTTCTTCGCGGCGGCACTGTACGCCCACATCTCAGCCAGAAGAAAATGGTACGGCATGAAAGTCCGAAATCAGACCACCACCGCATCGCAGGAAAAATACCAAACCGCAAAAGCGGTGCTGATCATTGCGCTTATATATGGCGCTGTATCCATAGCACTTCCGTGGTTCTTCCCGTTTGTTGTAACGATTTTAAATCTGGCCAACAACTACGATGTGTTTTTGTGGTTGGGAATCCTCGCCGTTGCTGTCATTCTGGCAGTGGCTGCATGGTTGCTCTTCCACTATATCCGCGCCTGCCTGAAGCGGCGCCGATTTATAGAAAACCTCACCGCCATGTGCGAGAGGGACGGGGTGGAACTGTCCACCATTCGCCGGCCGTATGCTTCCCTGCTCTCCCTGCAGAGCGGATCGGATTTTACCCTCACAAAATCCGGCAGACAATACGATTGCAAGTTCATCGCGGGTATTCTGCCCAACTCTCCCATTGTATTTACCGAGAGGGGCAACGGAATGTGTCAGCACACGCTCCACTTGTTCCGTGTACCGCTTCTGCATCTTAATTCACGTATCGATTTCGCCTTCGAGGCGGACGGCACAAAGATACTGATTCTTTTACCGATTCCCAAGGACATTTACACTGCCACACAAACCACCAAGCCCCTCCCCGCTGACACGGGAGAGCGGATCGGTGACTACCGCATTTACAACGCCAGCGGTTTCCTCCATGCCCTGGAGCGGGACTGTCTTCACCGTTAACCTTGTTGTTCATCACATACGTGATTTGCAAAATATTATTTAAAGGAGAAACAATATGATGTTTCATACTGCCGCAAACTATCTTTTGACCGCCGGCCCGGACAGCGGTGCCATGATTCTCGTGCTTGTGTGCGTTGTTGCCCTTCTGCTCCTGACCACCGTCACGCTGATTCTGTCCCGCTACAAGCGCTGTCCTTCCGATAAGATCCTGGTTATCTACGGTAAGGTCGGCACCGGCTCCGATGGAACCAGTCGCTCCGCTAAGTGTATCCACGGCGGCGCGGCCTTCATCTGGCCCATCGTACAGGCGTACGAGTTCTTGGACTTGACTCCCATGTCTCTGTCTGTGGATCTGCGCAACGCGCTGTCCCGCCAGAACATCCGTGTGGACGTTCCTTCCCGATTCACCGTTGGTATCTCCACCGAGGTGGGCGTCATGCAGAACGCCGCGGAACGCTTGCTCGGTATGAAACTGGACGAGATCAAGCAGATCGCCGAAGATATCATCTTCGGTCAGATGCGTCTGATCATCGCTACCATGGACATCGAGGAGATCAACACCGACCGTGATAAGTTCCTCGACGCCGTATCCGGCAACGTGGAAACCGAGCTGAAGAAGATCGGTCTCCGTCTGATCAACGTAAACGTAACTGACATCAACGACGAGAGCGGCTACATCGTAGCTCTCGGTAAGGAAGCTGCCGCTAAGGCCATCAACGACGCGAAGATCTCCGTGGCAGAGGCTGACCGTAACGGTGCCATCGGTTCCGCTGAGGCTGACCGCGATATGCGTATTAACGTATCCAAGTCCAACTCCGAAGCCATCAAGGGTGAAAACGAGGCGAAGGTACAGGTTGCCGAGTCCGAGGCTACCCGCCGTGGGCGCGAGGCAGAGGCTCTGAAGCGCGCTACCGCCGCCGAGAACATCCAGGCTGCAAAGGCAATGGAAGAATCCTACGAAGCCCAGAAGGCTGCCGAGCAGGCCCGTGCCTCCTTCGAGCAGGCTAAGATGGAAGCCGACGTCATCGTTAAGACTCAGATCGAAAAGCGTCAGCTGGAATTGCAGGCTGAGGCTGAGGCTGAGCAGATCCGCCGCCGTGCAAAGGGTGAAGCCGATGCGATCCTGATGAAGATGCAGGCAGAGGCCGACGGTATGCGTGAGATGCTGACCAAGCAGGCAGAAGGTTTTGCTGAGATCGTTAAGTCCGCGGGCGGTCACTCCGACGACGCAATCCGCCTGATGATTGCCGACAAGATGGAAGAGCTGGTCAAGATCCAGGTACAGGCTATCCAGGATCTGAAGATCGACAAGATCACCGTTTGGGACAACGGCGGAACCTCCCCCGACGGCAAGAGCACCACGGCCAACTTCGTATCCGGTCTCATGAAGGCCGTTCCCCCGATGAACGAGCTGTTCGATATGGCCGGTATGCAGCTGCCCAAGTATCTGGGCGAGAACAAGCCCACCGATGTGGAAGTTCCCGCTGCTCCCGCCGAATAAGAAAACCGAAAGGATGCCGCAGAAATGCGGCATCTTTTTTGTATATCTGTAATTATTTAAGTGTATCTTAATGTTTCATTAAGAAATTCTCTGTTGTCAAAGACGCGGCGATTTGGTAAGATATACTCACAGAAGCGCTTCTGATTCCCAAAACATCATCAAACGGAGGTACACACTATGCAAATTGGAACCAATATTAAACGGCTTCGCCGCGCAAAGGATATGACACAGGAATCCCTGGCGGAATATCTGGGTGTATCCGTATCCGCTGTGTCCCAGTGGGAATCGGAGAAAACCGCACCGGATCTATCTCTGATCCCGCCGCTGTGCCATCTGCTGGGCGTCACGTCCGATCAGCTTCTGGGGATCGATCTGGAAGCGAAAGAAAGGCGGATTGAGGAGATCCGCAATAAGGCTGAATCCTTCAGCAGCCGTGGATACAATGCGGAGGCGCACAAAATTCTCGCCGCGGGATTGCGGGAGTACCCGGACAGCTTCAAACTCATGCAGGATCTGATGTACGCAATTTATCCCCTCATATACGATACCGCCTACAGCAAGGAAGAGCGACAGAATTTCAGCGATGAGATCATCCGCTTGGGCGAGTTGATTCTGGAAAAATGCGTGGACGATAATACCCGCCACAGTGCCATACAGCTGCTATGCTTTGTGTATTCCAAAAACGGTAATCAGGATCGTGCGGTGGAACTGGCCATGAAGATGCCTAATATAGCCGTCTCCAGAATGATGCTGCTTTCAAATATCTACAATGGTGAAGAAGGGCATCAATGCGATAACAAGCTGCTGAATAACCTTATTCAGTTTCTGTCCAATAAAATTGTGGCATACGGACGCAAACGGGATAACGGCGAATTCTACTATACGGAGGACGACAAGGCCGTACTCCGTGACAAACAAATCGCCTTTCTCTCTCTTATGTTTGAAGACGGAGATATGGGATTTTATCATTGCCATCTTGCGAATACCCACGCGGAGCAAGCAAGCTATTACGCGAAGAAAAATGATTCCGCAGACACCCTTGCACATCTTACCAAAGCCGCTGATCACGCAATTGGTTTTGTTACGTATTCTACGCAGGAGTGTTTTGTTCACACTTCCCTGCTTCTGCGGGAGTACCAATGTAACGGAACCGAATTCACCACATCCGACAGCGACAACGACGCACAGGTTTTGCTGAACCGCATGAATGACAAGGTATACGACTTCATCCGCGACACGGAGGAGTTCCGCCGCATCGCGGAGACGCTGACACCCTACGCCGGCAAGTGGGATCCGGCGAAATAAGCCGTACCTTTATTCGGGAAAATAGAGGATTCCAGCGCATAAATCACCTCGTTTTGGTCAACAACAAAGGCGAGGTGATTTTTTTGCGCAAGGTTTTGGAATTTACCACTGTATTTCTCACGGGCGGGGCGGCCTACAGCCTGCTGGAGATCCTTTGGCGGGGCTACACCCACTGGACCATGACCATCACGGGCGGAGTTTGCTTCACCGTTCTGTACATCCTTCACGTGTACGGCCTGCGGATCCCCTTCTTTGTCCGGTGCGTCATCGGCAGCGCGGCCATCACGCTGGTGGAATTCGCCGTGGGATGCACCGTCAATCTGTGGCTGGGGTGGGGGGTATGGAACTACGCGAACGTGCCCGGCAACGTGCTGGGGCAGATCTGCCTGCCCTTCTCCCTGATCTGGCTTCTGTTGTGCGCCGCGGCCTGCCCCATCTGCCGTCGGCTGGCGGGATGCTTCCCTCCCTCTTGCAATCCGCGCCCGAAACGTATATAATTATACCAACACACAACGGAGGTAGATATACGTGAAGTTCCGCCGATCATCCCCTATCCATGGGAGTTTCCGCGGCGTAGCCGTCTTTTTATCCATAGTGGCTCTGCTGATCGCGGGAGCGCTGTCCTTCCGCATGCTCCAGCCGGCACCGGAATATCTGGAGATCCGTTTCCTGGACGTGGGACAGGGGGACAGCGCGCTGATTATTCACAAGGACGGCACCGTGATGATCGACACGGGCGAGAGCGAAAACGGCCCATATCTGGGAAACATTCTGGACATGTGCGGCGGGAAACTCTCCTGCCTGGTCCTCACCCATCCCCATGGGGATCACATCGGTGGGGCCGCCTACATACTGGAGCATTATGATGTGGACACGGTGATCCTGCCCACCGGTCCCGGTGGGGACGGTGGATATACTGCCCTACTTGCACTTATCCGGGACAAGGGAATCGCCACCGCCACCATGGCGTCGGGAGAAGCGTTCCGCCTCGGGGATCTTCACTTCACCTGCCTGGCACCGCTGACCGATCACGATTGGGAAAACGACAACAGTTACGTCCTCCGCCTGGATTACGGCGAGATATCCGCCTTGTTCACGGGAGATGCGGAAAGTGCCTCCGAAGCCACCCAGTTGGCCGTATACGGTGCCGCGCCGGGCGGATTTCTCGATGTGGATTTGCTGAAGGTGGGCCATCACGGCTCCGCCACCTCCTCGACTGATCTGTATCTGGCGGCGGTAACGCCGGAGTATGCCGTCATCTCCTGCGGAGCGGACAACGCCTACGGCCATCCTCACAAGGAAGTCATCACCCACCTGACGCAGGCGGGTGCCCGGATTCTCCGCACAGATCTGTCGGGCACCGTGGTGTTCCGCACCGACGGGAATACCCTGGAGCTGATTCCCTGATAGGCAGAAAAGATCCACTCGAAGGGCGAGTGGATCTTTTCTTATGGATGCATACGCATTTCCCGCCTCAGCGGATTTTATATTTCAGTCGCAGATTGTCTGCGATCATGGCAATGAATTCCGAGTTGGTGGGCTTGCCCCGATTGTTCTGCACCGTATAGCCGAAATAGGAATTCAGCGTATCGATGTCGCCCCGATCCCACGCCACCTCGATGGCATGGCGGATGGCCCGCTCCACCCGGGATGTGGTGGTGGCGTACTTTTTCGCCACGGAAGGATACAGCACCTTGGTAACGGAATTGATGATATCGCTGTCGCTGATGGTCATGAGAATCGCTGTGCGCAGATACTGATACCCTTTGATGTGGGCCGGCACGCCGATCTGGTGGATGATTTTCGTCACCTGCGTCTCGATATCCGGCGACGCCCCGGCGGCGGGCGCGGAACTGCTTCCCCGATTGTGGGTCAAAGTGCCGATGTGATCCACCAGACCGGCATAATCGATGGGCATGGGCAAACACAGCGATGCGCCCGCATTGCTGGCTTCCACGAAAATATTGTGGTTGGTCACCATGGACACCACGATGAACACCGGCTCCCGATCCGGTGCATAACTGCGATGGAGAGCCTGGCGGATCAGGGTGATCCCATCCAGGCGGGACAGCCACACGTCCACGATTACCACATCCGGATGAACCCGCTCGATCATCTGCATGGCATCGGCTCCGTTGGTCACCTCATCAATGTTTGTATATCCCGCACGGGACAGCGCTTCGCGGCAATTCTTGCGCATTTCCGTATTTTCGTTTGCAATCAGTATTTTTGCCCCATTTCCCATTGGTTCTCTCTTCTCCTTTATAGCACAATTCCTTTTTTGGTATCCACATTTTACCATATTCAAGGGAAAATTACAATATATTTCCAGATGAAATACTGCACGAAAAATTCTGTCAATTGTTGGTAATTTTCACCATTTGATATAAAAACAGGAGACCTCGCATCCTGCGCAAGGTCTCCTTTATGCGTATTCGTTTTTGTATCAGGCTTTATCGGACGCCTCAACTTCATTTATAGCCTTCACCTTGGAGAATTTTCCTCCGGGAAAATTCTCACGAGGCAGACGGATGTCTTGCAATCCAGAGACATATTATTCTGCCTCAACCGTTTTGCAAGCCACCAGATTGGTGCCATCCTCCACGAAATCCCGTACCACGATGTCCCCGCGCCGGATCGGTGCCTGCACCGTAATCCCCGCGATGATTCGCATGGCATCAAACAACGCCGCTTTGGAGATCGGTTTGTCCGTCTTCACCGGCAGGCGGCATTCCTCCGCTCCCTCCAGCGCCACCGTGGAGGTCAGCGTGCGCACAGGATGGGTCAGTTCCGCCTCCGCGTAGGTCTTTCCGCGAGGACAGGTGTTCCCCGTCACGCTCAGGATTGTTCCGTCCTCCGCCCGCGTCACCGTAATGGGACAGCCGGCGGGACATACCACACATGTCAGTTTTACTACCGTTTCCATCCGTTACCCCTCCATCTGCTCCAGGCACAGCCCGATCTGAGTGCATCCGCTGTCCGCCAGCGTGCGGATCGCATCCGCCCTCAGCGTGATGCTTTCCATCTCGCCCGGTGCCACCGCGTTTCTCGCCCGTTTGGCGATTGCATTTCCCTGTTCATCCGTCACCAGCACCCGTACCTTTTTGTACGGATCTCCCACGCGGAAGAACAGACGAACATCCTCCACGCCATCCGTCACATCGATCCGTTGGGGCACGCTGTACCGCACGCCAAATCCCGGTTTTACGGTAATCGTGCGGGCGGGTGCCTTTTCCTCAGTCAGAATCCGCTGAGCGGCGGCCCGTCCCGCGATCTCCGCTTCCTCGGACACGTAATCCACCAGATCATGCACATGCAAGGCGTTACCGCACGCGTAAATGCCCTCTGCGGAGGTTTCCCGATGCTGATTCACATCCGCGCCGCCCGTCACGGGATCCATACGGATGCCCGCGCCCACGGTCAGCTCGTTCTCGGGGATCAGTCCCACGGACAACAGCAGCGTATCGCAGGGGATATACTGCTCCGTGCCCGGGATGGGACGGCGGCCGTTTGCCTCATCCACCGCGGCAATGGTCACGCCCGTGACCCGATCTTTGCCGTGGATCTGCGTCACCGTATGGGACAGATGCAAAGGAATATCAAAATCGTTCAGGCACTGGACGATGTTCCGCGCCAGGCCGCCGGAATACGGCATCAGCTCACACACGCACAACACCTTCGCCTCCTCCAGCGTCATGCGGCGGGCCATAATCAGTCCGATATCGCCAGAGCCCAGGATCACCACCCGGCTTCCGGGCATGTATCCTTCCATATTTACATATCGCTGGGCACAGCCGGCGGTGTACACACCGGCAGGACGCGTGCCGGGAATGCTCAAAGCACCACGGGTCCGCTCACGGCATCCCATGGCCAGAATGACCGCATCCGCCTCTGCGCGGACAAATCCCGTTGCGGGAGAAACAAAACTCAGATGCCGATCCTCCGTCAGGGACAAGACCATGGCGTCGGTGACAATCTCGATCTGTCGCTGACGCACCATATCCACATACCGGCCCGCGTACTCGGGACCGGACAATTCCTCCCCGAAGCGGTGGAGTCCGAATCCGGTATGGATGCACTGATTCAAAATACCGCCCGGCTCCCGATCCCGTTCCAGAATCAGAATATCCGAGGGAGCGATTCCCGCATCACAGGCGGCCACCGCCGCGGCCAATCCCGCCGGGCCGCCGCCGATCACAATCAGTTTCTTATGCATGATCCTCCACCTCCCGCACTATGTCTTCTCTCTTGCGCACCAGCCAGGATCCGCCGCCGGATTTCGTGATGTGATCCAGCGTGGTGTCCTGATCCGCTGCCAGCAGTGCCGCCGCACGGGGGGAGCAGAATCCGCCCTGACAGCGTCCCATACCGGCCCGCGTGCGCCGCTTCAGCATATCGATATCCCGGGCCGGGAGGGGCGAGTGCATGGCACTCAGCAGATCGCCCTCCGTCACCGTTTCGCATCGGCAGATGATCCGTCCGTAGGCGGGATCGGCGGCGATGGCGGCGGCGCGCTCCTCGTCCGTCATCTCGGCGAACAGCTTGGGATTGCCCTCCGTCCGCCGGGTGGGGATGTAATTCTCCCGCTTTCGCAAGATCAATCCGTCCTCAGAGAGCAGCTGCACAATATACTCCGCCACAGCGGGTGAGGACGCCAGTCCCGGGGATTCCACGCCGATGGCGTGGATGATGCCTTTTTTCTCCTCCGAGGCAAAGAGCATGAAATCGTGGGTGGACGGCGTGGCACGGATGCCCGCGAAGTTCGTGATGGACTGGCGGGGATTCACCGACGGCACGAGCCGTTTAGCCCCCGCCGTGATCTCGGCCAGGCCGGCCGCCGTCACGGATGTATCGCCCCGCTCCACTTCATTGGCGTTGGGGCCGATCAGCAGATTCCCGTGGACGGTGCGCGCCACCAAAACGCCCTTGCCTTTGGCGGAGGGCGCGGCAAACAGCGTGGAGTTCACTGTACCGCCGCACTTTTTATCCATCAGGATATATTCGCCGCGGCGCGGAGTGATCTGTACATCCAGCCCCTCGTCGCCCAGCATTTTTGCCACATCCGCCGAGGATACCCCGGCCGCATTGACGATGCGGCGAGCGCAGATGGTATCCGTTCCGTTACTCACCGTATAGTAGCCATCCGTCTCCCGGGCACTGCTGACGGTGAATCGGAAATAGAAATCCACCCCGTTGGTGGCGGCATTCTCCGCCGCCGCGATGGCCAGCCCATAGGGGCACACGATGCCCGCGCCGGGTGCCCACAGCGAGGCGGTAGCCGCCTCGGAGATGTTGGGCTCCACTTGCCGCAGTTCCTCCCGGGTCAGTATCCGCAGGCCCGGCACACCGTTTCGGATGCCCCGGTCGTACAGTTCGCGCAGAGTGGCCTCATCTTCCTCGCCGAAAGCTACCACATGGGATCCGCACTTCTTGTAGGACACGCCCAGCGTGCGGCAGATCTCCTCCATCATGGCGCATCCGCGCACGTTCATTTTCGCTTTCATGGTGCCGGGCACGCAGTCGTATCCCGCATGGACAATGGCGGAATTGGCACGGGTGGCCTCCCAGGCCACGTCCGGTCCCGCCTCGGCCACGGCCACTGAGCAGTCGTATGCCGCCAGGCAGCGTGCCGTCATCGTCCCCGTGATTCCTGCACCGATAATCAGTACATCGTAAATCATGTTGTCACTCCGTTTCCGTCTGCAAACGTATTTCTTCAATAGAAGTATAGCACATTTTTTTCGCGCAAACAAGCGGTTATGCCGTATTTTATGCCGTCGAAATATATAAATATACTGTTTGTAAAAATACAAAATCCGGCACTTTGCACATCCCGTACATACACAGTGAGAAAAAACGTCCGTCCATGGGAAAAGATGCATCTTTTTTTCGCCGCATCTTGCAAATCGCCGCGGCGGATGCTATACTAATAGTATGGATATGAATTTGAACAATAAACAAACGGCGCAAGCCGCTTCCTCCGCGCAGTTGGCTTATCTGGGCGACGCGGTACTGGAAGTGCTGGTCCGCCGCCAACTGGTGCTGAACAACGCACCCCACCCCAGCGAAACAGCGCTCTCCTATGTAACCGCCGCCGCGCAAAGCGATGCCCTGGAGCGGATTCTTCCCCATTTGACGGAGGAGGAAGAGGCCATCTACCGCCGGGCGCGCAACTCGGTGCACGCCAATGTGCCCAAGCGGGCTACCGTGGCACAATACCGCCGCGCCACGGGCTTTGAGGCTCTCTTTGCCTATCTGCACCTGATGGGGGATACGGATCGCATGGAGTGTCTGTTCCGCCTTGCCTACCCGGATATTATGGGGACGGAACCGTAATCCTTGTCCCCGCATAGAATAGAACATGGAGGATCTACATATGGATTTCATGGATAAGATGAGTGAATGGGCGCAGAAGATTTCCGACAAGACCAACGAAGTGGTGGAAATCGGCAAACTGCACGCCAGCAATTTCAGCAAAAACGAAAAGGCAAACGAACTGAAAAAACAGATCGGTGAGATCTGCTTCAGCAAGTACCGGGCCGGAGACGAGCTCGATCCGGAGATTGAGAATCTTTGCGCCGAGATCAAGAAACTCAAAGGACAGATCGCAGAAAACGAGCGAACCATCCGCCGCATGAAGGAAACCGCCAACGGCACCGTAGATATGGCGGCGGCGGGATTCTGTCCCTATTGCGGTGCGGATCTGGCCAAGGATTCCAGATTCTGTGCCCGGTGCGGCAAGGAGATTGTACGGTAACAAAAAGAAGATGATTTATGCCAAGTACCCGTAAGGATACTTGGCATAACCATTTTATATCGCTTAATAATATTATTGCTTACAGTAGCGTATTTAGTTACAATTGAATAAATTTTCGGGAGGTGCAATATGAAAACTTTTAGTTTTCTAAAAAAGATAAAATACGAACAAATCGAAGACAACCTTTCTCAAACAGAAATCGAAACATTTGAAAAAACAAATAACATTTCCTTACCGGAAGATTATAAATATTTTTTGATGCATATTGGAAATGGTGTTCGTATTACCATGCCTAATGGTAAAGAAAGAATTGTAAACGGAATTAAACGTGCAAATCTTTATAATCACAACAAGTTATTGAGTCAACCTTTTATCTTTGATAAAGCTTTTTTACATACCGAGAATCAAGACCCTGTAGAGTGGTTTAAGGATTGCATAAATCCCGAACTTGACGATGAAGAAATTTGTTCTAAATGCAGGCACTTTGATAAATGCCCTTTTGCTTATGCTGATTCTCTTGATATAGATAGTATGCCATACTATAGTGGTGTGATTTCAATCTGTCATGCGGGCTGCACTTATCAATATTGTTTAGTGCTCACGGGAAACCATTTTGGAGAAATTTGGATGGATAATGAATTGCGTGATTTTATTCCATCTAAACGAACTTTTGCGGAGTTTATAAAATGGGTTGCAACTTCAAAGTTTTATTAAGTTTTTTGAGTTAGTCAAAGGGGTTTAGGTTCACCTAACGAGTGATACTTGGGCGCCCAAATGTCCTGCTTGTTATGGTATAAGATATAATTAAAGGAAGCATGAAAATTCGTGCTTCCTTTTTTATTATCCTTTAGAGTATAACCCTTATGGCATCTCCTTTTATTTTTCCACGCCGCGCCACAGGCCGGCGTATATTCCGTTTTGCGCAAGCAGGCTGTCGTGATTGCCCCGCTCCGCGATGCCGCTGTCCGTCACCACCAGGATCTCGTCCGCGTTCCGCACCGTGGTCAATCGGTGAGCCACCACGATGGTGGTTCTGCCCTTACAGAGCTCCTCCAGGCTGTGCTGGATCATCTGCTCCGTCACGTTATCGAGGGCGGAGGTGGCCTCATCCAAAATCAGAATGGGCGGATTCTTCAAAAAGATGCGGGCGATGGCCAATCTCTGCTTCTGGCCGCCGGACAGCTTCATGCCCCGCTCGCCCACCACGGTCTGATATCCCTCGGGCATGGTCAAAATATAGTCGTGGATATTGGCACGCCGTGCCGCCTCTTCCACCGCTTCGCGGGTGGCGTCGGGGCATCCGTAGGCAATATTATCGTAAATGGACGCGTTGAACATAAACACATCCTGAGCCACGATGCCGATGTTATGCCGCAGGGACAAACGGCTCATCGCCCGGACATCCATCCCATCGATGGAGATGGATCCGCCATCCACCTCGTAGAAGCGGGGGATCAGATGGCAGATGGTGGTTTTACCGCCGCCGGAGGGGCCAACCAGCGCCAGCGTTTTGCCTGCCTCCAGGGTGAAGGACAGGCCATCCAGCACTGTCTTGCCGTCGTCGTAGGAGAAGGTCACATCGTTGAAGGCGATCTCGCCCCGCAGAGTTCCCACATCCACCGCGTCGGGAGCATCCTGCTCGGGCCGGGCTTCCATGATCTCCACGAACCGCTTGAAGCCCGTCATACCGTTCTGGAACTGTTCCACAAAGCCGATCAGCCGGCGGATGGGATTCATGAACACGCTGATGTACAGAAGGAACGCGGCAAAGTCACCTACATTGATTTTTCCATAGTAGACAAAAAGGCCGCCGGACAGATACAAAACCACATTCAGCAGATCCCCGATCATGGTCGTGCCGGCGGAAAATTCCGCCATGACCTTGTACGCCCCGGTGCGGGCGTGGACGAATCGGTTATTGCCTGCGGCAAAATTCGCATTCTCGTACGCCCGGTTGGTGTACGCCTTGGACACCCGGATACCGGAAATGCTGTTTTCCAGATTGGCATTGATTTCGCCCATCTCCACGCGGGTGGCCGCAAAGGCATCGCTCATTTTACGCCGTTTTTTAGCGGCAAAGAATACCATAAACGGCACCATTGCCACCACGATCAGTGCCAAGGGCACGTAGATGTCACACATCAGAATAAAGGAACCGATCAGCATAATGAGGGAGATAAACAGATCCTCCGGTCCGTGGTGGGCCAGTTCTGTAATATCCATCAGGTCGCTGGTGATGCGGGACATGATGGTACCCGTTTTATGATTGTCGAAATAGGAAAAAGGCAGTTTCTGCAGATGGTCAAACACATCCCGGCGCATATCCGCCTGCATCCGCACGCCCACCAGATGGCCGTAGTACTGGATGAAGTAATTCAGGCACATTTTCAGAATATAAATACCGAGAAGGACGGCGGCGCAGAGGAGCAGCGAATCCAGCATCCGATTGGGAATGTGATCGTTGATCATCTCCCGGGTGATCATGGGGTACACCAGATCGCAGAAGGACAACAGAAGTGCGCAAGCCAGATCGGCCATAAACAGCCGCATATGGGGCTTATAATATCGGATAAATCGTTGAATCATACAACAACCTCGATTATAGATAGATCGCAGGCCGCGATGCGGCCCGTCAATGGAAAGGGATGCCGCAAAAACGGCATCCCTTTCGTATTTCGTTGATGGAATCAGAACAACTGGGTTCCGTTGTTCTTGGCAGGCTCTGCCTTGCGGCGGTTCTTCAGCATATCGATGATCTCGTTGAACTCGTCGTCAGAGATGGAGGAAGCATTCTCCTCGTCGTTCACATCATTATTTTTTTTTTCGTCTTCCGCCGATGCAGCGCCGTTCTGCGCAGCCTCTTCTGCCTTGTTGGCAAAACCAGTAGCGATGATGGTGATCTTCATCTTATCTTCCAACTCAGGATCGAAGGCCACACCGAAGATTACGTTGGCGTCGGGTGCAGTCTCGGACTTGATCATAGTGGAAGCAATATCGATATCCTCCAGACCGATGTCGGGAGAAGCAGTGATGCTGATGATGATACCGCGTGCGCCGGAGATGGAGGTCTCAAGCAGCGGGCTGGAGATAGCGGCCTTGGCTGCCAGCTCTGCCTTTTCCTTGCCGGTAGCCTCGCCTACGCCCATGTGTGCGTAGCCGGCTTCCTTCATAACAGCGGTTACGTCGGCAAAGTCCAGGTTGATGTAGCCGGGAACATTGATCATCTCGCAGATGCTCTGTACGCCGTGGCTGAGAACATCGTCCGCGATAGCGAATGCATTGAACAGGGTGATGCGGGTTTCGGAAACCTGCTTCAGTCTTTCGTTGGGGATGATAACCAGAGAATCCACGAACTGGCCGAACTCCTGGATACCGGCCTCCGCCTGGGTCATTCTCTTCTCACCCTCGAAGGCGAAGGGCTTGGTTACCACACCGATGGTGAGGATACCCATTTCCTGCGCGATCTTGGCTACGATGGGAGCCGCACCGGTACCGGTACCGCCGCCCATACCGGCGGTGATGAACACCATATCCGCACCGGTAATGGAGTTGCGGATCTCCTCCAGGCTCTCCTCAGCGGCGCGTGCGCCGATCTCGGGATTCGCACCGGCACCGTGACCCTTGGTGATCTTCTCACCGATCGGAATCTTGTGCTGTGCGCTGGAGCGGGCCAGGGCCTGCTTGTCCGTGTTGATGGCGATGAAATCCACGCCGCGGACATTGGACGAAATCATGCGGTTGACAGCGTTGTTTCCGCCGCCGCCGACACCAATCACTTTAATATTTACACCGGTTTCAAAGTTATCATCAAATTCGAATGGCATTATTATGTCCTCCGTTAACATTATTTATGGAAGCGTGCCGCCGCACAGGCATAGTGCGGCAATTGTCTTATACAATATAATATACTTAATTTTTGATTTTTGCAATACATTTCGCAGATTTTTTCAAGATTTTTTTGATTTTTTGCCGTTTTTTTATCAAAAGCGGGCTAAAATCGTTTTTCTGCATCTGCAGAATGTTATTTTCTGGTTTTATTCATTTGCAGAAAAGTTTATGCGTCCAAATCCAGCTGATTGTCCAGAATGACACTGGTGGAATCGCTGACGCTCAAGTCAATCTGGGCCTTGACATCCGTTTTGAACAACTCGTCCGCCAGTACCGCGGAGGCCACCTTCATCTTGATGCCCAGATCCGTATTGCTGCCGAACTCCAGAAGGAACCGCTTGTCCGCCACCATGCTCACCTGATAGGGGTTGCGCAGATCCACCGACGTGATCCTCTCCGACAGCACGGAGGATAATATCTCCGCCGTAGTCTCCCGGATCTGCCGGGCGAGTTTTTCCTCCCGGAACTGGACGACGCGGCCCGCCATGGCACTCTGGATCTCGGGCATACGCAGGCGGATCAAGCCGAGTGCATCGATATCGCTCTGGCTGACCCGATCCAGTACGCGAAGGGACGGCGACAATGCTCGCACTTCCCCGTAGATCTCCGCATAGAAGACCGCCGTGTCCTCCGTAACGGTGAAGTGCACCGTGGAGGGAGCTTTGCGGGACACATCCAATTCCCGCACATAGGGATATTGCAGTGTCACCGCGTTTTCCGCGATCCGCGAGCTGAAGGAATACAGATTGTCTCCCGCCTCCACACCGGATGCCTGCAAAATCTCCTCGGAGGTATACCGCTGGGAGCCCGACACATCCACGTCCCGGATCACATACAACAGCTTGTACACCACCGCCAGTGCACAGCCCACGAACAAAGTCATCATGAGAAGGGCGGACAGCGCCCGGTTTATCTGGTATCGGATCTTCCGCTTGCGGGCCAGCCGATAGGCTTCCAGTTTGCGGGCATCCCGCTCCTTCTGGCTGATGAAAATTTCGTCCGTATTCATCGCCGGATCGGGATCACTGCGGCGTCCCTGCCGCGGGGCGGCCCGGGGGGGAGCTTTCGGCGCCGCCTGACCGGTATGAGGCCCACGGCGAATGCCCTCTGTTCCCATCCGGCTTACGCGTTTTGCACCGGCTGCCGGTCCATGGGACGCGGCTTGCGCGCGGGCAGGCCGGGCTCGTCCGGGTGGTGCCGCGGCGGCGGTTCGCACCATGGCATCCCGTACCTTATACGGATTTCGCGCCCGCGGCTCATCTTGGGGGCGCATGCCGTACAGAATCTCCGCCTCACGGATTTTCTGCGCCAATCCGGCATTGGGCACGGTTGGCTGTACCCGGGATGGCCGCCGCAGAGGCACCGCGTCCTCGCCACGAATCTCGTGCACCGGGCGGCGGGTTTTGGCGTAATGCCCTGCCCGTTCTCTTACGCCGTAGGCAGTGAAATACTCCGTTTTGTTCACCGCATCTCCTCCTCTCTTGTGGGATGTGCGTGATTACTTCTTTTTCTTTTTCACCAGATCCAATAGATCCAGATAAATTTTCTTGTTGGCATCGGGTACAGCGAAGGAACGGATTTTTCCTTCCATTTCGTGCCGCTCCGCCGCACCGGCGTCGGAGAGCAGATATGCCACCTTCTGTGTCAGAGGGGCCGCCTCCGTGGTTTCCAGATCCTTTTCCTCAAACAGCGCCGCCGCGCCCGCATCCACCAGTACCTTGGCATTTTTGTACTGATGATTATCCGTCACGTTGGGGGACGGGATGAACACAGCGCACTTGCTGCCGATGGCCAATTCCGATATGGTCATGGCACCGGCACGGCAGATGGTCACATCTGCCGCCGCCATCTGGTACGGCATATCGTAGATATATTCCACCAGCTTGATGTTTTCATACTGATCCAGTCCCATTTCCTTGAACCAGCCGCCGCACAGTTCTTTTTCAATGGCGCCGGTGGCATGGAGATGATAGACCTCGGGATGCTTGGCGGTGAAATCCCGCATCAGTTTCAGAACGGCAGCATTCAGGCGCTCCGCGCCCATGCTTCCGCCGTAGGAAAGAATGAAATACTTATATTTATCGGGAATGCCGAGAATCCTCCGCGCTTCCTCGCGGCTGGGTGCCACGGCGGGATGCAGGGTGGGATTGCCCACGCGAAGCAGTTTCTCTGGGCATTTCAGCGCATTCCCCGTTTCCGCAAAATTCAGATACACGCGGTCCACGCAGGGGGCCAGCATACGAACCGCCACGCCGGGGATGGCGTTGGACTCGTGCAAGGCGCAGGGGATCCCCATCCGGGATGCGGCCTTCACCACCGGCCAGCTCACATAGCCGCCCGTTCCCACCACCAGGTCGGGCCGGAACTCCCGCAGGATCTTTTTGGCCTTGATGGGAGAAACCAGGGTCAGATAGGCGGTTTTCAGGTTGGATAAGGACAGAGATCGGCGGATACCGCGAATCTCCACAAAATACAACGGATATCCGGCGGCGGGCACCAGCTTGGATTCGATGCCGTGCTGTGTTCCCACATACGCGATCTCGGCCGTGGAGTCATTCTGTTTGATGGTATTGGCAATGGCGAGGGCGGGATTCACATGGCCACCCGTGCCGCCGCCGGTCATTAGAACACGCATAAATCCTCCGGATTATTTTTTCTGATAGGAATGTTTGGAAACGGACAAAACGATGCCCATTTCCGCCAACAGGATAATGAGCGACGTGCCTCCGTAGGAGAAAAACGGAAGGGCGATGCCCGTATTGGGCAACACATCGGTGACCACACCGATATTGAGGAATGCCTGGATGCCCACCTGGCTGATGATGCCGAAGACCAGCAGCGCGGAGAAGGTATCCGGTGCCCGCATGGCGATCACATACCCTCGCCAGATGAACAGAAGGAACAACACGATCAGCACCACCGCGCCGACGAATCCCATCTCCTCACACCAGATGGTGAAGATAAAGTCGTTCTGCGCCTCGGATACGTAACTGTATTTCTGACGGCTGGCGCCGAGGCCCACGCCCAGTGCGCCGCCGGAGCCGATGGCATACAGCCCCTGGGTGGTCTGCCACGCCTCATCCAGTTTGTCGGCATTCTCGTCCGTGAAGCTGGTGATTCGCTTCCAAGCGTAGGGATTGGCCGCCAGAAACGCGGCGATGGCTCCGATGCCGCCCACGCCCACCACAGCCGACATCCATCCGGGATGGACACCGCCGATGAACATCACGCACACGCCGATCATGCCCACGATGATGGTCCCCGACAGATGCTTTTCCAGCATCACGAGAATGCAGGCCAGGCCCACCAGGGCACAGGGAAACAGCGTGCCGTACAGGATGTATTTTTTCCTGTCCAGCCGATCCAGCACCGCATCACGGAAGCGATCCAGATACCAGGCAAGCACCATAACCAGCGCTACTTTCATCAATTCCGACGGCTGGAATGTGAAGGGCGTGCCTTTCAGGCCCAGCCACCGGCGGGCCTCGCCGTTGCTGATGCCGATCCCGGGGATCAGCACGATCACCAACAGAAACAAGGCCGCAGCGAACGCAATAATCGATACTTTTTTGTACAGGGACGGCGGCACAACACTGGCCAGAATCATGGCACCCACGCCCACAGCAATGAACAAAAGCTGTTTTTTGATATAGTACAGGCTATCTCCCCGCTCGGCCAGAGCCGACGGATAACTGGCACTGAACACCATAATGGAGCCGAGGGAAAGAAGGATCAGAATCAAGACCAGCATGGTACGGTCCACGCCGGTTTTGACGCGAACAATCTCCGCCTCCCCCGTCTTCGGTTTGGCGGGGTGAAGATTCTCCCGCTGCACCGTCAGATCGCTGACACGGCGCACAGCGCGGCCGCGGCGGGCGGTTGTTCCCTCCGATGCCTGGCGGGGTTCTTCGGAAACAGCGCTGCGCTTGCGCGAGGCGTTGGTATTGGCTTTGGATGCGCCCGTCGGGCGATTTCCGCTGGGGGTTGGCATACGCCGTCTCCTCTCTGTTTTCCATCGGTACGATCGGTTTTACAGTCCGAACCAGGCAAGCGCGCAAAAGAGTGCACTCACAGCCGTAAATACCGATACAATCTTTACTTCGCTCCATCCGCACTGCTCAAAATGATGATGGATGGGCGCCATACGGAACAGTCTTTTTCCGTGAGTCAATTTGAAATAGGTTACCTGCAGCATTACGGAGGCGGTCTCGCAGATGTACACGATGCCGCACACCACAACGATCAGGGGATTTCCCAGAAGGAATGCGCCGGCGACTACCATGCCGCCGAGGAACAGGGAGCCCGTGTCGCCCATGAACACCCGGGCCGGATAGAAATTATACACCAGGAATCCCAGCGTTCCGCCGATCAGCGTAGCGCCAAGAAGCGCCAGCGCGGTGGAAAACGGTGCCGCCTGGATGGCGAAAAACGCGGCCGCGGAGAAGAAAATGCCCACTACCAGCGT
This sequence comes from Eubacteriales bacterium, assembly GCA_045539595.1. Lineage (GTDB taxonomy): Bacteria > Bacillota > Clostridia > Oscillospirales > CAG-272 > SIG701. Next base: position 49,955 of record JAZQFQ010000020.1, read on the forward strand.
CACCGAGGACGCCAGTCCGTCGATTCCGTCGGTCAGGTTGACGCTGTTGACCATACCGGTCAGCAGCAGAAGGGCAATGATATAATAGAAGATGCCCAATTTCAGCGTAACACCGATAAACGGGATATACAAAGTAGTGTTCACGATGCCTGTTGCGGCAATCAGAATCAGGAACAAGGCGGCAGCCACCAGCTGCAAAAGATACTTCTGCCGGGCGGTCAGTCCCTCGTTCTGCTTTTTGCGCAGTTTGGCACTGTCATCCACCACGCCGATAAGGCCGTTGAGCACGCCGTACAGAAGCACATACACAAAAGGAAGCACCTCTTTGCTGTTTCCCCATACAGCGGCGGCAATGCAGGCAAGGATACACACGATCACCGACGCGGCAATGAAGGCGATACCGCCCATGGTGGGGGTACCCTCTTTGCTCTTGTGCCAGCGGGGCCCGATCTCCAGAATCTTCTGCCCCATCTTTTTGCTTTTCAGCACGGGGATCAGTTTATGGGAGATCACCACCGTGATCACGAAGGTCAGAATCAGCGCGGAAATATACAAGATTACGTCAAACATACAAAAACGCTTCCTTTACTTTTTCTGTTTGCGGCCGTAGTATTCCCGCAGACATTCGATTACATTTTCTGCCGCTACGCCGCGGCTGGCCTTCACCAGAAGCACATCCCCCGGCTGCAGAGCGGAGGATATCATCTCCGCCATGGCCGCCGGATTTTTGGTGTCCAGGCAGACAAACACATTCTCCGCCCGGATCCCGTTCTTGATGGCCGCTTCGGCCACCACATCCGCCATCATGCCGTAGCAGAACAACTGGTTTACCTTCATCTGGGCGGCGTACTGCCCCACCTGATCGTGCATCAGACGGGAATACTCACCCAATTCCAGCATATCGCCCAACAGCGCGGCCGCGCGCTTTCCTTTGGAGGCGGCCACGGAAGCCAGCACATCCAGCGCCGCCCGCATGGATTCGGGGCTGGCGTTGTAGCAATCGTCGATCACTGTGACCTGGCCGATTTCGTAGATCTTCTGGCGGCGATCCGCACCGCGGAACTGAAGCAGCCCCTCACGAATCGTCTCCTCCTCCAGGCCCAGGAGATGGCCGACGGCGTACGCCGCCAGCGCGTTGTATACATTGTGCCGCCCCAGGGTAGGGATGGACACATTGGTCAGCACTTTTTCATCATAAATCAGATCAAACAGCATGCCCTCGCCCGCCTGGCGGACGTTGACCGCGCGGTAATCCCCCTCGCGGCTGTCCGCACTGAAGGTGCGCGTGGTATGAAAGGATGCGGGCGCGCCCTCCCGAAGAAGCGGCTCGTCGCCGTTGAACAGAAGGATTCCCCCCTCCCGCATACCGGACACGATCTCCAGCTTGGCACGGCAGATGTTCTCCCGGGAGCCGAGAGATGCCATATGGGAGGTGCCGATATTGGTGATGACGGCGATATCCGGCTTCGCCAATTCCGACAAACGGCGGATTTCCCCGGCGTTGCTCATGCCCATCTCCAGAACGGATACCCGATCCTCCGGCGACAAAGTAAACAGCGTCATGGACATGCCCAGATCGTTGTTGTGATTGCCCTCGGTTTTGTGGGTTTTGAATCCGGCGGCGGCCACGGCGGCGATGAATTCTTTGGTGGTCGTCTTTCCCACACTGCCCGTGATGGCCACTACCCGCACGGCGGACTGATCCCGATAATGGCCCGCCAGCTCGCCTATGGCGCGGACCGTGTCCGGCACGATGACCACATCGCACGGGCAATCCGTGGGTTTCTGCTGGGCCAGGATGCAGGCGGCACCGGCCCGGCAGGCCGTGTCAATATACAAATGTCCGTCCGTACGCTCGCCAACGATGGCACAGAACAACGTACCCTCCGTCACTTCCCGGGAATCGGTGCAGATACCGGTACACACTCCGCTCCCCTTGGTCCCGCGACAGAGCGTACCGCCCGTAATTCCGGCGATCTCCTCAGAGGTATAGGATCGGATCTTCCACTCAGCTTTCATTCTGTATTTCCTGCGGCTGGAGCCGCTTATTCCCTTTCCTTGGTATGGGGGATACACTACCCCCGTGTGATCTCCGCATAGGCACGGCGGGCTATGTCCGCTTCATCAAACGGATGCTTACCGCAGGCGTCGATCTCGTATTTTTCATGTCCTTTGCCCGCAAACAGAAGGATATCCCCCGTCCCCGCTTCGCGGATAGCATAGCGGATCGCTTCCCGCCGGTCGGGGAGGACGATGTGGGGCTTTTCCCGATCCATCCCCCGCCGGATCTGCGAGAGGATTTCCGCGGGATTCTCCGTGCGGCAATTGTCGGAGGTCAGGATCACAAAATCCGCCAGAGCGGATGCAATCCGCCCCATAACGGGCCGTTTGGCGGGATCTCTGTCCCCGCCGCATCCAAACAGCAAGGTGATCTTCTGCCCCACCCGCCGGGCTTGGCGGACAGTACGCAAAAGCGTTTCCAGCGCCGCCGGCGTATGGGCATAATCGAGAAACAATGTAAACGGTGCGCCGGGGAGGATCACCCGCTCCATGCGCCCCTCCACCCCGGAGAAGCTGCGCAGGGCATCCTGAATCGTCAGCGGATCGATGCCGAGACGCAAAGCCGCTGTGATGGCCAGCATAGTGTTGGCCACGGTGAACTGTCCCGGCACGGGGCACTTCACCCGAAACACCGTGTTTTTTGCATAATATACATAGGACACGCCGTCAATGCCCTGCATCTGCTGCCGCAGGGCGTAAACATCCCCCTCGGCATCCTCTCGGGCGCGGCATCGGATATACCGGCACGCCGGTGCCAGCTCCATCAGCGGCCCGGCGTACGGATCGTCAGCCAGGACGATACCCACGGGGCACATGGCGAACAGGCGGGCCTTCGCCGCCAGATAGCGATCCATGGTGCCGTGATAATCCATATGCTCCGGCGTCAGATTGGTAAAGATACCGATGTCGATGTGCATGGCATCCACCTTATGCAGATCCAAGGCGTGGGAGGTGGCTTCCAGAATCAGCACCTCCGTCCCCCGATCCCGCATCTGCGCCGCCGCGCCGTATAGAAATTCCGGATCGGGCGTGGTCATGGCGGCCGGCACATCGGCGATTTCGCCGCCGCCGCCCAGATCGATCTCCTCGTCCCCGCACAGACAGCGCACCGTGCCGATCAGCCCGGTTTTGTACCCGGCGGCGGCCAGGATGGCACGCAGGATGTAGGACGTGGATGTTTTTCCGTTTGTTCCCGTGATGGCCACCACCCGCATATCCCGGGTGGGATCACCGTAGTAATTGTTCCAAATCTGCGCCGCCGCGGCGCGGGTATTCCCCACCACCACATAGGGCAGATCCGCCGGCGCACAGGCTGTATCGTCAATGACGGCCACAGCCGCGCCCTTCTCTTTTGCCTGCGGTATGTACCGATGTCCGTCGGTGCGCACGCCGCGCAGGCAAAGAAACATACATCCCGCCCGCGCCCGACGGGAATCGGACACGATATGGGGAATCTCCATGCACTCGTCGGCGTGCGATTGAAGCACATCCACGCCGCGCAAAAGTTCATACAGCCGCATAGGATACCTCCGGAAGTGAAGTTGTATGACTTTTCACTTCCGGCCCGTATCAGTCGTCCGTCAGTCCCAGATGGCGCACCTCAATGGTGACAACGGTGGCGGACGGAACCGTTTCGCCCGCGGCGGGCGTCTGGCTGATAACCGTTGCGGTATCGCCGTTGGTCGCGCCGGTGATCGAAACATTCAGGCCTGCATTCACAAGCAGTCGATTGGCCGCCTCCGCCGTCTTACCGACGAGATCGGGCACTTTGACTGTATTTTTCGGCACTTCCTCACCTGTATACAGGATCAGTTTGCCGGTATCCTTGAATATGGTGGATCCGGCGGCAGGAACCTGCGCCGTGATCTTGTCGCCATCGCCTACGATGGTGTACTGGATGCCGCGCCAGCCCAGATCGGCTTTGGACGCCTCCACGGTAGCACCCACGTAGTTGGATAGGCTGATCTCGATTTTCTTCAGTTCTTCCTCGGTATACTGGGCCTCGATTCCCATGTAAGGGAGAACGAAGGACAACAGTTTGGACACATAGGGAGCCGCCACCACGCTGCCGTACACCGAGCCTTTCATAGGTTCATCTACCATGATCAATGCGGCGATTTTGGCGTCATCGGCGGGGGCATAAGCCACACAGGAGCCGATACGGAAGGAACGCTCTCCGTTTGCGTCGTATTTATCCTGTTTCTGGGAGGTACCGGTCTTGGCCGCTACCTTGTATCCTTTCACGTAGGCGTTTTTCGCGCCGCCGTTGCCGGACACGCCGTCTTCCAGAATCCAGTCGATGGTGTCACAGGTTTCCGTGCTGACCACCTGACGGACTGCGTCCGTCTCGTAGGACTGGATCACGTTGCCTTCATCGTCCACGATTTCCCGCAGGAGATGGGGCGTCATCAGATATCCGCCGTTGGCCACGGCGGATACCGCCGTGATCTGCTGGATGGGGGTAATCTTGAAGGTCTGACCGAAGGAATAGACCGCCAGGGAAACCCCGCCGAAATTGTTTTTGGAGCTGACGATGGGATAGCTTTCTCCGGGCAGATCAATGCCCGTGATGGAATTGTATCCGAAGGACAGAAAATAGTTATAGAAGGTATCCTGCCCCAGCCGGTTGGCCAGCTGCATCATGGTGGGGTTACAGGATTGCTGCAGCATCTGATAGAACGGCAAGGTGCCGTGACCGCCTTTTTTGTGGCATTTGATCGGCTGTGTCCAGCCCTCGATCTTAAGCGCACCGGTGCAGGTAAAATTCTCCTCCAGACGGATGACGTTTTCCTCCAGGCCCATGGCGGTGGTGACGATCTTGAACGTGGATCCCGGCTCATACAGCTCTGTGGTAGCCTTGTTTTTCCACATGGTGTAGAGCAGGTTGTAGTACATCTGGGTGTACTCGTCGGATTCCGGATCCAGTGTATCCAGTTTCTTCTGGGAATCCTCATCCAGCTTGTAGGGATTGTTCAAATCAAAGGCGGGATAGGTGGCCATAGCCAGAACACCGCCCGTATTTACATCGATCACGATACCGGACACGCGGTTGCCCGCCCCCGATTCGTAATAGGTGGTTTTCAGTTGGTTTTCCAACTCATACTGGATATACAAATCCAAGGTAGTGACGATGTTGTAGCCGTTTTCGGCCTCCACATAACTCTCGTAGTCGAAGGGCATATCCCCGTTATGGGCGTCCTGAGCCTTGATATAGCGGCCGGATGTGCCCTCCAGGATGTTGTTGTACTGGGCCTCCAGACCGTAGATGCCCACGCCGTCGCTGTTGGTGAATCCCAGAACGTGGCAGGCCAGCGTATCGTAAGGATAGTATCGCTTGGCCGAGGCGCGCAGGTAGATCTGGCGGGTGAAGCCGTATTCGGAGATAAACTCCCGCACCCGCTCCGCGTCTGATTGCTCCACGTTTTTCTTGATCACCTCATACCGGCGGCCGTTCTTCGCCGCTTTCTCGATCACGGAATCGTAATCCACGCCGAGAATGTCCGACAGTGCCCGGGCGATCAGTTCGTTCATCTTCACATCGTTATGTACCGTTCCGTCGGCGGATGTCCATGTATAGGCGGTCCGGAAATCCGATTCGGATTCCTTCCCGTCCGCGGCGGCTTCCACGGCCGCGGCTTCCGCCTCCGCCATGGCGTCGATGATATCCTGGGGGGAGATGAAGATCAGATACACTGTGGTGTTGGTAGCCAGGATATTTCCGTTCCGATCGTAGATGATGCCCCGCTCCGGATTGACCTCCGTTTCGTGGGTCAGCTGATCGATTACTTCTTTTTGGTAATAATCGTATTCCAGAATCTGCAGCCGGAACAGCGCAAAAATCAGCACTGCCGCCACCAGCAGAAACACGGCCATAACGATCAGCGACCGCATCACGGTGCGCCGGTCAATCCTTTTGGCAGATGACGCCACGATATCTCCTCCATTACCGAACAGTTTGCAAAGCCACTTACTGGTCGAAAAACCGCAAGCACCCACTATGCTTGCGGATTCCCGTATGTATTGTACGCGCGCCTTGACGCAAATATGCAAAAAACGGGATATGTGTATCTTTTTGGAAAAACGCGGGGGCGCAATGCTGCATCCTCGCGTCAGTCCACGTACTCTCTCAATTTATCCAGATTTTCCCCGATAGCCGACAGCATGGTGGAGAACAATCCATAACCGCCCTCCTGCTTTTCGGATTCCTGGACGGTGTTATTCAAAACAATGCGGTCACCGCCGGACACGGACACAAATCGGCTTTCCACCAGATTGCCGCGGACCATACCGATGCGGTTGATGGCGATATCCTCGATGACGCGGATGTCGTCCCGCTCCTCCAAAGCCAGAGACAGTTCTCTCTCACTCTGTGCCAGCGCCTGTGCCTGGGCTTCCAAGGCGGAGATCTCGCCGTTCAGTTCATAATTCTGTGCGAAACTGACCATGATGACCATGATCATTACAGTGAAGATGGCAAGCAGGGATACCGTTGCCAGCGGGAAGGGCTTGCTGGCCATGCGGATTTCCTTTGCCGCGGGAGCGCGTCTCACAGCGGATACGGGCATAGGACGGCGGGCGGTGGGGGCTGCCTGTCTGGTGCGGGCGGCCGGAGCGGCGGATTTTTTCACACGGTCCCCAGCAGGTCTTGCCTGGGCATTCCGGCGTACGGTCTCCGTGCGGGCGGGTGCCGGACGGCTCATCGACTGCGGTGCGCGATTCTGCATCGGCTGTGCAGGACGGGCCGGTGCCGGGCGGGCACTCTGATAGGTAACGGCGGGAGTATTCTCATAGGGATTCAGCCCCTGCTGTACCCGTGCCATCAATTCCGATGTGGGTACGGAGCGGGCGGCAGCGGCGGTAAGACGCCCGCTGTACTGCCGTCTCAGTTTATCGCAGAGGGGATTCCCGGTAGTGGCGCGCGGATCAGCAGCATGATACGTGGTCATATGAGAGCCTCCCAAATACTAATCAAATTCGTTCGTTACAATTTTTCCACCCCGCGCAGTTTCGCACTGCGGGAGCGGGGGTTATCGTTCATCTCCGCCTCAGAGGGGAGAATCGGTTTTTTGTTCAGAATTTTGACGGTGGGTTTCTTGCCGCACACACACACGGGGAAGTTGGGCGGGCAAGTGCATCCCGATGCCAGATTGGCAAAGGTTTGCTTGGCGATGCGGTCCTCCAGGGAATGGAAGGTGATCACCGCGGCGCGGCCGCCGGGGGCCAGCCGCCGGATCGCCTCCTCCAGGGAGGGCGGGATGGAATCCAGTTCCCCGTTCACCTCGATGCGGATCGCCTGGAAGGTGCGGCGTGCGGGATGCTGATTCTCTTTAAACCGAGCCGCCGCGGGAATCGCCTGCTGGACGATCTGCGCCAACTCGGAGGTAGTTTCGATTTCTTTTTCTGCGCGGGCTTCACAAATAAAGTGAGCCACACGGGCGGCGAATTTTTCCTCGCCGTAGTCACGGATGATGCGGGTAAGTTCCGCCTCGGAGTATCCGTTGACCACATCTCGTGCACAGAAGGCGGCGGTCTGATCCATCCGCATATCCAAGGGAGCCTCGGCGGTATAGGAGAAGCCCCGTCCTTTTTCGTCCAACTGGTAGGAGGACACGCCCAGATCCCACATAACGCCGTGAATCTGTTCGATGCCCAGCATATCCAGCGCGGCACCGATGCCGGAGAAATTCGTTTTCACTAAAGTTACCCGATCGGAGAAGGGAGCGAGCCGCTTCTCGCAGGCCGCCAGGGCGGCATCATCCCGATCCAGGCAGATCAGCCGACTGCCCTCGGGCAGCCGCCGTGCTATTTCAAAGGAGTGCCCGCCGCCGCCGGCCGTGCAATCCACATACACACCGCCGCGCTCCGGCTGCAGGATCTCCATACATTCGGGAGCCAGAATCGATACGTGAGAAAATTCCATAGATGAAACTCCGTATCCGTCAGAAGCCGAGACGGATCATCTGCTCCGTCAGGGACTCTGCATTTTCGCCGCTGTTCTTTTCGTTCCAGATTTCCTCTGCCCAGATCTCCGCATGGCGGCCGCAGCCAACCACCACAGCACTCTTTTCGATGCCGGCGTAGGCAAGCAGTTCGGCGGGAATCAGAACACGTCCCTGGGAGTCAGGCTGTACATCCGCGGCGTTGGAGTAGATGAAGCGGGCGATCTCACGGGCCTGGGTGGAGGGGAGCTGTTCCAGCTTGTCCGTGTACTTTTCCCACTCTTCCATGGAGAACACAGAAAGGCACTTGTCTATATTGCGGGTAATCACAAAAGTTTCGCCCAACTGATCCCGATGCTTGGCCGGGATGAACAGACGATTCTTCGCATCCAGATTATGCGTGAATTTCCCCATCAACATAGATTTCAGCTCCTTTCCTGTGGAATTTTACACTACTTCCCCCCACACTTCACCACACTGTAAACATTATAATACACTTTCATGGGAAATTCAATAGTTTTTTTCGCATTTTACGAAATTTTTCTTCGTATTTCTCCTCATTTTTCACAAATCCGCATCATTTCCCGAGGGGGATTCTGCTCCTCCCAACATTTTCCAACATTTTGGTCACTCCTGCACTTTCCGCAATCGCCAAAATTATACATTTTTCGCACACGGATAACCGTATTCGGAGTGCAAAAAAACAAAGGCGAGAGTTTCCTCTCGCCCTGTTTGTTAGGTTATTCAATCCGGCAGTTTCAAGTCCGCCATCACCCACGGGTGATCCGTTCCCAGATCCGGTTTTCTGTGGTATTCCAGCCGATCCCAGCGGATCACGCTCACATCTTTGGTAGCCAGAATCATATCGATATAATTAATCTGTTCCGGGTGCAGCACCTGGCGGGTATTCACCATGTCCATCTCCTTGAGGAAGTTCCGCATGATGTCGGAAGTCTCTGCTGTGTTCCAATCCGCCGTGCAGATCACGGGAAGGTCATACTTCGCCTGCAGATCCCGGAGCATGGTCACCGTCTCCGCGGCCTGTTGCGGCTTGTATCCGGGGTTTTTTGTGCCGTCGTCATTCACTCCGTCCACATCCCAATGGGTGTTGAGAAAGATGAACCGCTCCCCGGTGGCCTTCACCTTGAACACACCCCAGCACATCACGCGACACCGGCCGTTGGTGTTGTATTTGTAGTAAACATTCCCTCCCTCTTCCATCTCCAGAAGATCGGTGCGGTAGATGATGTTGGATAGGTATTTTTCCCCACTGACTCTGGGATTGTCGGCTGTATGGATCGCATACTGATCCTTGTGCGCGTAATTGTTCCATTCCCGCCACCAGTATTTATCAAACTCCTGGGCACCTATGATGGCAGGCTGATAATATTCCAGAGCGGCAAAGAACATCTCGCTCCGATGCTCGACGTGGGGATATGCATTCCAATCCACAATATACGTATCCGCCAGCACGTTGGCGCTCATGACGCGAATGTCCGTACCCTCGGCCCATGCAGCCTCCCAGGCGGGCTTGTGAATGGTGCCGGAGGCCGTATATCCGTTCTCCAAAGCGATATTCTTGCCCAGGGCGGCAAAATGATCGGCAGTGAGCCCTGCCCCCCGGATCAGGGAATGAAGTCCCGCGGATTTCAGCACCAGATTTCCCTCGGACACACTCCAGACATAGCCCAGCGCGTCGGTAGGCGCCGCAACGGATTTGGATGCCGCGCGTTTCGTTTCGCCCACCAGAATCTCATGTCCCGTGGGGTCCGCTTCCCAGTCCATATATACCGGCAAAAGGTAGCCGTAGGCATCAAACATCTGTGCCTGCACCGCCAAAGCCGCCTCGGCGTTTTCATCCTTTCCGTAAACGATGGCAAACTCACTCAGCGACACGCCCTCCACCGTGAAGGAGCGCAGGCGGTATCCGGTGAACGTGACCGACTCGTTCAGCGACAAAACCAGGGGAGTGGCCGATGTATCGTCATACTCCGCGATGGCATCGATCAGTACGTCCAGCGCGTTGTCCGCTGCCTTTTCACCGATCACACCGAGCACAAGATGGGTGCCGTCCGTGCGCACCGTGTAGTCATGAGCGCGCATTCCGTCACACACCGCATTCGACTGGGCAAAGGAGGTGGGGCCTACCAGAATACAGTTCTCGGTGGGCGCACCGGTGGATCCGTCCCGGCTCATGGGCAGCTTTATCCCGGTGTATTTCTCAATCTGCCGCTGCACATCCGTTGCAATGGATCGATAATCCACGCCGCTTCCGGATGCATACACAATGGTGTACGCGCTCCCGCCGTTCTCGATCAAGGTGATCTCCGAGGGCACAAAACCTTGCTGTCCCGGTGTTTGAGATGTGTCAGGCGGTGTGTCGGGATTCTCATGGCCCGTGCATCCGCTGAAAACCACACAGGACAACAGCACACACGCCATGATCCATCGAAAACCGTGTTTCATATTTTTCAATTCCTCCACTGCGTTTATTATTTTGATTATAGCACATATTCCCTCCGTCCGCAACCCGCTCCGATAATTTGCAATAAAAAAACAGCGCCTGTCCGGCGCTGTTTTTGAAATATTATTTTTTCCCATAGAGGGACACAGCCAACCGTGCTGCGCTCTTCGGCATGGCATCGCCGATGGGATGGCCATATTTGATCAATTCCCGCACGTAGGTGGAGCTAACACAGGCGATGGATGGCTCTGCGGGCAGCATCACCGTTTCCAGATCCGCGTCAAACCGCTTCATGATGGCGGCAAGGGAGTATTCGTAATCGAAATCCGACGCGCTGCGCACGCCGCGGACGATATATTTCACACCCCGCTCCGCAGCATAGGCGGAGGACAGGCCGACGCATAATTCCGCCTTCACGTTGGTGATTCCCTCCCCTGCCAGATCGGCGCAGGCCGCTTCCAGCATGGCAAGACGCTCCCCATAGGTGAACATACCGCCGCCGGAGGAATCCTTCTCCCCGTTGGACATGAGGGCTACATAGACAACATCAAACATTCTTGCCGCCCGGCGGATCAGATCCGCATGGCCGCTTGTCACCGGATCAAAGCTGCCGGTGATCATCGCAATCCGCTTTGTTTCCGCCATATCACGCCTCACTTACCACCGGGCGAAGCAGTGTGATCCGCGACCGCCCGTAGGATACGGATTTCTGCACGGTATACAGCGCGGCCAGCTCCTCGCTTCCACCGAATACGTCCCGCAGAATCGCCTCGTTTTCCCGCGCCTCGATCTCCTCCTCGCTCCGGTTCCGGCGGGAAGGACGGGCATCGGTACCGTTGTCCGTCTCGCACACGATCACCGCACCGGGAGCGTACAGATCCCCCTGGGCCAATTTGCGCAGCGCCTCCGGCACCAGTCCAGCGGCGTAAGGCGGATCCAGGAACACGATATCGTACTGTTCGCGATGGGCGGCGCCCCGGATAAAGGACGCATAATCCGCACAGGAAATGCGGCACCGATCAAACAGACGGGTCTTTTTGGCGTTGTCCATAATCACATTGGCTGCCTCGCGGGAGGCGTCGATAATCGTAGCACGGGCCGCGCCGCGGCTCAGTGCCTCCAGGGCCAGCTGGCCCGATCCCGCAAAGAGATCCAGCACCGCCCGTCCCTCGATCTCAAACTGGATCATGGAAAAAACAGCTTCCTTCACCCGCTCGGCGGTGGGGCGAGTGGTCTCGCCCTCCAGCGTGGTCAATTTAATTCCCCGGGCTGTGCCCGTAATAATCCGCATCATGTTTACTTACCTCATTATTCAATCCGATGTGTTTTTATGCAAAAATTCGTAGACATTCTCCGCATCCGCCCGGGACAGACCGCGCACCTCCTCGATGTCGGCCACGGAAGCGAGGCGCATATTGGCCAGCGTGCCGAAATGGGAGAGCAGTGTTTTGGCCTTGGCGGGGCCGATGCCTTTTACTTTCTCCAAAGACGATGTGCGCAGGGTTTTCCGCTTGGCGGCACTCATGCCGGACACGGTGAAGCGGTGAACCTCCTCCTGCAGCCTATACAGAAACGGGAACACCAAGGGATCCCGTGCGATCTGGATTTCCTCCTCCTCGCCCACCACGGTGCGGGTCTTGTGATGCTCATCCTTGGCAAGACCGTACACGGGGATATCCACCCCCGCCTCCCGGAGTGCTTCCCGCACCACGGACACATGTCCCTTACCGCCGTCCAACAGGATCAGATCGGGACGGATGGAATACCCTCCCGACGTATCCTCCAGATGAGCGATCCGCCGAAGAATCACCTCCCGCATGGAGGCATAATCATCGGGCGCGCCCGTGACGGAGCGGATCTTGAAATAGCGATAGTCGCTCTTTTTGAAGCGGCCGTTTTCCGCCACGATCATACCGGCGGTGATGTGCTCCGCTCCCAGATTGGATATGTCGTACACCTCGATGCGCTCGGGCACCGTTTCCAATTCCAAAAGGGACGCCAGACGGACGAGGACCTTCATATCGCCCTCCTCCCGTCGCCGCTGATTCTCCCTGTGCTGGGCCGCATCCTTTTCCGCCATCAGACAAAGCTGGCGGGTATCGCCCCGCTGGGGCGTGCGCACGACGGTACGGTGACCGGCCCGCTCGCTGAGGCAGGCAGACAGGGCCGCCATCTCCTCCTCCGGCAGGGGAAAGGACAAAAGGATCTCCCGGGGGATATACTCCCGGCTTTGATACAAGCCCAGAATGAACGCGCTCATGGGGGAATCGGTGTCGCCGCCGTCCTCCGTGATGGCATCGGGAGCAAAAAGGAACTGTTCGCTGTCCGCAATATAGCCGCCGCGGACATAGAATACGGAGGCACAATCCCCCGCCTCGTCCCGGGCCAGGGCGATCACATCGCACTCGAAATCCGGTGCGCCCACGGCCTTCTGCTTTTCGCCCAACCGTCTGAGGGCGGCGATAGAATCCCGACAGCGGGCGGCCTCCTCAAAACGGAGATTTTCCGAGGCGTCGTTCATCCGCGTCTCCAGATCCGCAATGGCATCCTTGGTGCCGCCCCGCAAAATCTGGATCGCACAGCGAACCAAGGCGGCGTATTCTTCTTTATCCACATCCCCGGCGCACACGCCCACGCACTTTCCCATCTGCCGATAGACGCAGGGGCGTTCCCGCCCGATATCCCGGGGGAAAACCCGCTTGCAGGACGGAAGGCCCAGGGTACTCTCCAGCGTATGGATGATGGAGAACACGGTGGACACGCCGGAATAGGGCCCGAAGTAGAGGGAATCATCCCCCGTCCGGCTTCGCGTCATGGACAGTCTCGGATACTCTTCCCCCATACTGAGGCGGATATACGGATAGGATTTGGCATCCTTCAGTCGGATGTTGTACTTGGGAGAATACTGCTTGATCAGGCGGTTTTCCAGCGCCAGCGCTTCCATCTCCGTGTCGCACACGATGAAATCGAAATCGTGGACACTGCCCGCCATTCGTGCGGTTTTCACATCGTGGGCACCGTGGAAATACTGGGACACCCGATCCCTAAGAGAGCGGGATTTGCCCACATAGATCACTTTTCCCGATGGGGCGCGCATGATATACACCCCCGGCACGCGGGGCAGTGCCGCCGCCTTCGCGCGCAGATGGGACAGCACCTGCTCACTTTGCGGGGTATGTGCCAGTGACTCCATACGATCCTCCCAAAAGCAAAAGTGGCGAAAAGCATACCGACCGCGCTTTTCGCCATAAAACCTATAGACTTATTGTCCCCATAGCGGGAACATGCCGGATTATTCGTTGAATCCGGTATCGATCAGCGCGGCAAGGCCGTCCAGAGCCTCGGTTTCATCCGCACCGTCTGCGATCAGAGTAATGGTAGTTCCCTTCACGATACCCAAGGAGAGAACACCCAGGAGGCTCTTGGCGTTGACACGTCTGTCCTCACGCTCCACCCAGATAGAACTACGATAGGAATTCGCCTTCTGAATAAAAAATGTTGCGGGTCTTGCGTGCAGACCGACATTATTTTTTATTGTAACATCACGAGAAATCATATAATATGCTCCTGTGCACAAAATTTCTTTAAATTTATACAAAATTCCGTCCGCTCAGCGACGAAATTCCAATACCTACTATCAGTATAGCAAATTTCGTCTGTAAAATCAATAGTTTTTCGCAAAAAATCCATTTTGGGGATTCGGGGAGACGATTCGCACGGAGCGGTACGTCGTGCCGCATCGCCCTTCCCGGAATTTCCATGGCACACAGGTGCGTCAGGATTTCTTCAGTTTTGCCTCGGCCTTCAGGCGCAATTCCGTATTCAGAATCTTCTTGCGCAGGCGGATGGACTTGGGGGTCACCTCAATCAGTTCATCATCACCAATATATTCGATGGCCTGCTCCAGGGACATCACCTTCGGCGGGGTGAGGATCAGTGCCTCATCCGCGCCCTTGGAGCGGATGGAGGTCAGGTGCTTCTTCTTGCAGACGTTGAGGGCAATATCCTCCTGCTTGGGGCACTCGCCCACGATCATACCCTCGTACACGGGCGTCTGCACGCCGATGAACATGGCGCCGCGATCCTGTGCGTTGAACAAACCGTAGGAGGTAGCCTCGCCATCCTCGGAAGCGATCAGCGATCCCGTGAAGCGGGTGGTCACGTCGCCCTTGTAAGGCTGATAACCGTCGAAGAGAGTGTTGATGACGCCCTCGCCCTTGGTATCGGTCATAAACTCGCTGCGGTAGCCGAACAGACAGCGGGAGGGGATGGAGTACTCGATGCGGGTACGGGATCCCACCTTGGCCATCTCGATGAGTTCACCCTTGCGGGCACCCAGTTTCTGCATAACGCTCCCCACCGCGTCATCAGGCACGTCGATGGACACCTTCTCCATGGGCTCGCAGAGCTTGCCGTCGATCTCCTTATAGAGAACGTGGGGCATGGAACAGCACAGCTCGTAATTCTCCCGGCGCATGGTCTCGATGAGGATGGACAGATGCATCTCGCCGCGGCCGGCCACCTTAAAGGAATCGGTGGTCTCGCCGTCGCTGACACGCAGGGACACGTCCTTCAAGGTCTCCTTGAACAATCTGTCACGGATCTGGCGGGAGGTAACGAATTTGCCCTCCTTACCGGCGAAGGGGCTGTCGTTGACGGAGAAGGTCATCTCCATGGTGGGCTCGGACACCTTCACAAACTCCAGGGGCTCGGGACGGTCGGTGGCGCACAGGGTGTCGCCGATACCGATATCCGCCGCACCGGAGAAACAGACGATGTCGCCCATTTTGGCAGAATCCACCGCCACCCGGTCCAGACCGCTGATCTGGTACAAAGCCGCGATACGGGCACGGCGGGTCTCACCGGGATTATGGTAGTTGCAGATGGTCACATCCTGATTGACACGGAGGGATCCCCGCTCAATACGGCCGATACCGATACGGCCCACGTAATCGTTGTAGTCGATGGAGGAAACCAGCAGCTGGAGCGGCTCGTCTACCTCGCCCTCGGGGCTGGGGATGTACTCCAGAATGGTGTCGAACAGAGGGCGCAGATCCTCGCCCGGGGTTTCCGGATCCAGGGAGGCGGTGCCGGAGCGACCGCAGCAAAACAGCATGGGAGAATCCAGCTGCTCGTCGGTGGCGTTCAGATCCATCAGAAGTTCCAGCGTCTCGTCGATAACCTCATTGATACGGGCATCGGGTCGGTCCACTTTATTGACCACCACAATGATGCGGTGATTGAGTTCCATAGCCCGCTGAAGCACGAAGCGGGTCTGGGGCATGGGGCCCTCCGCCGCATCCACGAGCAGGATTACGCCGTTGACCATCTTCAGAATACGCTCGACTTCGCCGCCGAAGTCCGCGTGTCCGGGGGTGTCTACGATGTTGATCTTTACACCGTTATAATATACGGAGGTGTTCTTTGCGAGGATCGTGATGCCGCGTTCCTTTTCGATGGCGCCCGAGTCCATCACGCGCTCCACCACGGCCTGGTTTTCATGGTACGCACCGCCCTGCTTCAGCATGCCGTCCACCAGGGTAGTCTTACCGTGGTCAACGTGGGCGATGATCGCTATGTTGCGCAAATCTTCTCTTACCAAAATAGTATCCCGATCTTTCCTTAATAATTAACTTAGGTATTATATCACAAAAAAAGCCCGATGAAAACAGGCTTTTTACATTTTTTTGAATTTCGGCACTGTGCAACAAAAACTGCCATCGTGCCCCCGCGATTCTTCGCAATTTTGTGGGATTTTGGGGCGAAAAAGAAAAAATCGCCTCACCCGCGGGGGGGGCAGAAGCGATTTTATTCATCCCAGAACTTTTCCAGAATCCGGCTTAGGGAGTAGGCGTCCCCCGTGTACTGCATCCGATTCCAATGGGCGGGGAACAATCGCCGTATGCCCGGATCGGCATACCGATCGTCGATCAGCACCACCACGCCCCGATCCTCCTCACTGCGGATCACGCGGCCCGCCGCCTGCAGGATCTTGTTCATGGCTGGATACAGATAGGCGTAATCGTGGCCGCTTTCTCTTGTCTTTTCGTAATATTCCGAGAGGATATTCAACTCGCTGGACAAGCCGGGCAGACCGATTCCCACGATGATAGAGCCGATAAGACTCTCTCCCTGCAGATCGATTCCCTCGGAGAAGATGCCGCCCAGCACGCAAAACGCGGTCAGGCCCTCTCCCCGTGCGGCGGAGGCGGAAAAGGCACGCAAAAACCGATCCCGCTCGCCGATGCTCATCCCCTGCTTCTGCAAGATCACTTTGCTGCCCGGGGACAGTTTCAGATACTGCCGGCACACGGCGTTCATGTATTTGTAGGACGGGAAATAGACGATGTAATTCCCTGCCCGGCTCTCCGTCACGGCGGCGATCAATTCCGCCACGTCGGCGGAGGTATCCCGCCGCTGGGACAAGCGGGTTCCCACGGAATCCACCGTCACCAGGCACAGATTCTCCCGCTCATAGGGGGAGGGCAAATCCAGCCGCACGGCGTTTTTGCAGCCGCACACGTCGGCATAGTAATCCATGGGAGACAGGGTGGCGGAAAACAGGGCGGTACTCACCGCCTTCTTCATGGCCTCATCCAGCATCCGCGCAGGATCCAGACACATGAGACGCACAAGGCACTCCCCACCCGCCGCTTCGGCATAGAAGGAGAAGGCATCGTCCGCCAGGGCGGCGGATTCCGCAAAGCGGCGCAGGGCCGTGCGCATATCCTCAAAGAGGGGGGCGGCGTTATCGTAATCCCGCCGCAGATATTCGTCGCACACCGCCCGCATACGGCCCACCGCCTCCACAAGGAAGGGCGGCACCGCGGGCAACAGGATGCATCCCGCTCGCTCCCCGTCGGGGGATTCCTCCGCTTCGGCGGCGCACATGGCTTCGATGCCGTCGAAGGCGGCACGCAAACAATCGCACCCGTCGGCCAGAGGCCGATCGTCGGGCAAGGCGGCGCAGACGCTCTCCGCAAAGCGGAGAAATTCCGGCCGGCTCAGTGCGGCGGAATAGGTCTCCCTGGCCCGGTCAGGCAGATTGTGGGCCTCATCGAAGAGGAAAATATATTTCTCCCCCCGGTCCTGCACGAAATACCGCTGAAAACGGACGTGGGGATCCAGCAGGTAGCCGTAATCGCAGACAATCATATCGCAATATTCGCTGACATCCAGCGACAACTCATAGGGGCAGATGCCGTACTGCTCGGCGATTTTTACCATATCGGGGCTGTCGTACACCGTGCCGCTTTCCAAAACGGAAAGAAGGGCCCGATCCCGCCGCTCCTCATAGGACTGCTTCCCCAGCGGGGCCAGCATCTCACAGCGGCGGCACATGCCGTGGGCGTTCTCCCCGTTTTTGCGGCGGGGACACAGCCGCTCCTTAGCCGCGATGCGGCAGCACCGCAGGGTGGGACACTGTTCGCTCAGGGTGCGCACCGCATCCAGCGCTGCGTTGCCCGTCACTGTTTTTGCGGTGAAGTAGAAGATCCGATCCCCGTAACCGGCGCCCAGCGCCCGCAGGGACGGATACACGCCGGACATGGTTTTGCCGATGCCCGTAGGCGCACCGGCCAGGAGCCGACGGCCTGTCCGCACACAACGGAACATCTCTTCCATCAGATCCCGCTGTCCTTCCCGGATGGACGGATAGGGAAAGCGGAGTTTCCGCAGCTGTTCCCTACCCTCGCCCCATCGGCGGGCCTCCATAACCAAAAAAGGCTCCGCCCGGGCAAACAGCGCATCCATGGCGCGGACCAGCACCGCCCGGGCAAACATGCCCTCCCAGCATTGCACCGCCCCGTCGGATTCACGCACAAACGCCATGCGGATGGCCAGACTCTCCCTGCCCTCTGCTTCCGCCAGCATACAGGCGCAGAGCATGACTTGCGAAAGCCATGCCGCGTCATCCCCGGGGCGGATCCGCTCCGGATTCCGCCGCACAAATTTGCGCGTCTCACAGCACAGGGTTGTCCCGTCAAAGGATACCGCATCGATCGCTCCGCGGAACACAAAGGAAAAGCCGCCGGATTCCCGCACAGCGGACACGGGCACATCCCGCCGCACATAGGCGACGCCGTCGCCGGCATCCCCGTCACCGAAGCTTGCATGAAATCCCGTAGGCGCGCCCGTTTTGTGACGGGCGAAGGCACACAACTCCGCCACGTCCACATGGACCGTGCGGGAATTTTCCTCCATCTGCAAACGCATGGCTTCTCCTTTCCGTCATCTTCTGCCGAGTGGGGGCATATCCGCTCACATCCTCCGGGAATATGGTTTTTTCGCTGATTCTTTGCCCGGCGGCAGATATTCCCTTTTCAAAAGATTGACATAAAATAATATCAGGTGTTATAATAATACATACATTCTATGGATTGGATCGGGTAAATATGATACTGAATCAAAAACAAACCACCCTTGCCTACCGCTGTCCGCACTGCGGCTCTGCGGTGATCAGCCTGATCGGCGTGTTCTCCCTGTCCGCCGACATGATCCGCATGAAATGCCCCTGCGGAAAAAGCGATCTTTCCGTGGTGTACACCAAAGATAAAAAAGTCCGCCTGCAGATCCCCTGCTTCCTCTGCCCCAATCCCCACACCTTCACCATCACCTCCCAACTCTTTTTCGAGACGGATCTGATGGCGTTTCCCTGCCCCTATTCGGGCATGAATATCGGCTTTGTGGGACACAAGGAGAATGTGGATCGGGCTCTGGCCGACGCGGATCGGGAATTGAAGGAAATCCTCAGCGGGGAGGAATTCTCCTCCATTGCGGAAAACCGCCGGGATCGGGACCGCATGTTCAGCGATCCGCAGATCATGGACATCATTATGTATGTGATCCATGAACTGAGCGCGGAGGGCGAAATCCGATGCCAATGCCAGGAGGGTCACGGCCACTATGCCGTGGACATTCTGGACGACTGCGTGCAGATTTCCTGCAAGGACTGCGGTGCGAAAACGGAGATTCCCACGGACAGCATCGTCAGTGCCAACGCCTTCCTGCACTGCACCCACATCGATCTGGAATAATTTTTTGTCGCAAACAGTAGCAAAGCGTCCCCTCGGTCATAGTATAGTATCAGGGATGCGGTGAGAGCCGCGGCCCGGCAGCGGGTGAAACCCCCGCAATACTATGAACGAAAAGGAAATAGGAATATGGGATGCATTTGCGAAATCTTTGAGAACGAGACCCTGTGGCTGATCCTGCTCACCCTGCTTATTCTGACCCTTGTCTGCGGCAACAACGGCTGCGGATGCGGCGTAAATACCTGCGGCTGCCGTTAAATAACTACTCACAAACACATGGGGGAATGCCTTCGGGCATTCCCCCGGTTTGTTTTATCGGGCGATATATCAGAGATTGTACTGACGGATCTTTTCCGCAAGGAAACGGGCCGCCATGCCGATATCTTCTTCAGGAGTGGCGCCCACTTCCCGCTCGATGGTGAGGAATCCGTCAAATCCGGTTTCCTTGAGGGCGGGCAGATAGGTGTCGAAATTCACACCGCCCTGTCCCAGCGGCAGTTCCAGATAGCGCTTGCCCATATCCATCATTTCGTTATGCGCTTTGGCTTCGGGGCTCAGTTCCACGCCCTCGTCCACGGTACGCTGCAATTTGATGCCGTCCTTGGCATGGGTGTGCACGATGTACTTGCCCAAGGTCTTGACAGCGGTTTCGGGGCGATCTCCCGCCACCATCACCAGATTGGCCGGGTCGAAGTTGACGCGCACGCCGCCGGCATCCAGAGAATCCAGGAAATCGCACAGAACCGTCGCCAGTTCCGGACCGGTCTCCACCGCGAAAGCGGAACCGATGGAATCGGCGTACACAGCCAATTCGTGACATGCTTCCCGCATGATCTTCTTCTTCTCGTTTTCCTCCACGGGAACCACACCGATGTGGGTAGTTACCACATTGCAGTTCAACTCCTTCGCCAGATCCAGCACCCGCTTGGATTTTTCTACATAGATTTTATTCTTTTCGGGATCGGCAAAGCCCACGCAGAAGTCACCGCAGATTGCGGAGAACACCAGGCCGTGGGAATGCACGATATCCAGAGTTTCTTTAATCTTGGCAGGCGTCATATTCTCAGGCGCCAGCTCGCCATAGGTGGCATACGCCTGGATTCCCTCCACGCCGAGAGCGGCCGCTTTTTCCACGCCGCCACGGAAGCCGGCACGGAACGATTCTACCATTGCACCGATTTTCATAATTCATTTACCATCGGATCCGTCGGATCCGCCTTTCTGTACGGTTTGATTTCATTATAATGGAATCGGGGAAAATAATCCATGAAGAATATGATAACTTTTCGGAATATATGAGAAAATGTCAGTTTCCCCGCTTCAGCTTCTCCCGGCGGATATCACTGCCGGAAAACAGCAGCGGACGGAACTCGCCGAACAGGCGGCTGGTGATGCGGTCCGCATATCTTGTGCGCAATTCGCTGTGGGTGAGATTGGTGTTGATGATCGTGGACAGGCGATTGTTCAAACGCGTGTTAATGATATTGTACAGGCAGGACACGGTGAAGTTGTTGGTCAACTCCGTTCCCAGATCGTCCATGATGAGCAACTCACACCGCAGATATTTTTCCTCGCCCGCATCCTGATCCCGACCGAACTGGGCCGCCTCAAAGGCGGAAAATACGCCCTGGGCCGTATCGTACACCACATCAAATCCGGAATCGATGACGCCCCGTGCTACGGCAGTGGACAAATGGGTCTTGCCCAGGCCCGTGCCGCCGATCAAAAGATAATTCTCGCCGCGGTGAATATCAAAGTGATGGGCAAACTCCCGCAAGGTGCGGAGATTGGCCTCCATCCCCGTCCGATCCGCGGCGGGGTAGTAATCCAGGGAAAAGCTATCAAAGCTCTGTGTCTGCATCAGTCGGCCGATACCGGAGCTCTCGTATCCGGCCAGCACCAGCTCTTCCCGCATGCAGGCGCACATTCTCGTGCCCACAAAGCCCGTATCGCCGCAAGTCTCACAGCGATAGCGGATGTCGGTGTAGTCCGCCGGATATCCATTCTGCGTCAGAAGCGCGGCACGCTGGTGGCGCAGTGCCTGATTCTCCTCCCGCATTTTCTCCACCGCGTCCGCCACGTCGCCGCCTTTCAGCGCCGCCGCCATCACGCGGGCTCCCACCGACGCAATCTGCCGATCCAGATCCGCCGCGGCGGGGATGTGTCGGTACACTTCCAGCTTTTTGCGCTCACTTTCCTCGGCGGCCTGCGCCCGGCGAGTGACAAACTCTTCCCGCACCCGGGCTATATTCTCACGATTGAACGCCATGGTTATCCTCCTGTGTCACGTCATAGGAGCGGCTGAGGGCCGCTTCAAAGAAATCGTCCGTATCAAAATTGCCCATGGCAGGCTTGGGGGTAGCCGGGGATTTCGCCGCCTCCTCCGCTTCCACATCGGCCAGGGTTTTCAGTCCCTTGGCGTGCCATTTTTCCAGGATGGCATTGGTGTACGGCACGGAGGGCTCCTTGGTGGATCCCACCGTGATCTCGTAAGCCCGCTCGATCACATCCAGCGGCATCTCCCACTCGGAGATCCAGCGGAAAAAGGCCTCCCGCTCCCGCTTGATGAGGGCCCGCTTACCGATGCCAAACAGGTCCCGCAAGGCGTGCTCGGCGTTGTTGGCCCGATCTGCCTTTTTCAAATGAAGATCCAACTGCTCATAGGTGACGATGCCCGCGTCGTGCAGGGTGATGGCCATCTTCTCGATATAACGGAGGGATTTCAATTCCCGCTTGGCGCAATGGGCGAACAGAAGCAGTATGTACTCCGGATCCAGGGACAGATAATCCAAAAGGCCGATGATAATCTCCGCCTCGGAGGTGTTGAAAATCTTCCCCAACTCCTGCTGGCAGCAGTCGATCAGATTAGAGGCGGAGGGGTGCTTCTCCAGATAGCGGGCCGCCTCATCCGTATTGTAGTGGGGCAGTTCCGCCGCCCGCTCGGGCGTCTTTTTGACCACGCCCCGGTATCCCGTTCCTTTGGCAGCGGTGGGCCGCATGCCCTCCACGGCGATCACGCCCGCATCCACCCAATAGGCGAGGGCCTCGTCCATATTCTTTTTCAGCACGCCGCTTCTCTCCGACAGCACATCGGGCGTGCACTCCCCCTCCGCCATCAGCACAAGCAGCAGGGCCAGCTGGTCGCGGGTAGCATTCTTCCACTGGGATGGATCCTCCGGCACCGGAACCACCGCCACGCGGCTTCCGTATCGGGGGGTAATCTTTATTTTCGTCAGTCGCATAACAAAAAACCACAATTTTCTTCGAATTTTGGGACACCAAAACACATTCCGCCGGTTTTCACAGAAGTTTCCCACAGCCCGGTGGCGGAAAAAGGGGCTGTTTTCCAAGATTTACACAGAGTTTTCCACAAGCTGTTGAAAACCCTGTGGATATTTGGCACATGTCATGGCATCCCACTGTTTTCGGCATGTGTCAATTTAGGCAGATTTTAAACAAACGCCGCCTCCTCATCGGAAGCGTATGCGTTCAGGGATTCGTCAGCAAAATTCCCCGCCAAAACCTCAAAATAGGCCTGAGCACCGATCATGGCGGCATTGTCTCCGCACAGGGAAAGGGGCGGCACCGTGAGGGTTACGCCCATCTCCTTTGCCACCGATTCCACTGCCGCACGCAGATGGGAATTGGCGGCCACGCCCCCCGCCAGCACCAGGCGGCGGATCTTCTTTTCCGTGATGGCGCGGCGCAGCTTGTCCGTCACGCCATCCACCACGGCACGGGTGAAGGAAGCGGCAATGCCCTCCCGGATGTCCTCCGGCAGCTCCCCATCGTCCCCCAGATTCAGCCGCTGGCGGATCGTATGGATTTGATTGATGACAGCGGTTTTCAGCCCGCTGAAGGAATAATCATAGGATTCGTCATGGACGGCCGGGGACGGAAAGCGGAACATCTCCCCCCGCCCGTTGGCAAATCCCGCCGTGGCCAGCCGATCCATGGCGGCACCGCCGGGATAAGGCAGTCCCATCACGCGGCCCACTTTATCAAAAGCCTCACCGGCCGCGTCGTCTCTTGTGCCGCCGATCTCCACAAAGGAAGTGGGGCACGTCACGTCATACAAAGAGGTGTGTCCGCCGGATACGATCAAGGCACAGAAGGGTGCTTCCAGCGTATCATCCGTCAGATAGGCC
This sequence comes from Eubacteriales bacterium, assembly GCA_045539595.1. Taxonomy (GTDB): domain Bacteria; phylum Bacillota; class Clostridia; order Oscillospirales; family CAG-272; genus SIG701. Next base: position 73,599 of record JAZQFQ010000020.1, read on the forward strand.
GCGGCCGCGTGTCCCTTGATGTGATTCACGCCCACCAGCGGCTTGCCGTGGGCGAAGGCCAACCCCTTGGCGAAACTGACGCCAACCAGCAGGGATCCGATCAGGCCCGGAGCATAGGTGACGCCGATGGCGTCGATGGCCTCCATGGTGATCTCCGCGTCGGCCAGCGCACGGTCCACCACACCGGAAATGGCTTCAATATGGGCGCGGCTGGCGATTTCCGGCACAACGCCGCCATACAAGGCATGTATTTCCACCTGTGACGCCACCACCGAGGAGCGGATACGGCGCAAGCCCTCATCCATCTCCACAACGGCGGCGGCCGTTTCATCGCAGGAACTTTCAATGGCAAGAATCAGCATAACAATGTCTCCTGAGCACCGGCGGGACGCATCATAAGGACCGCATCCTCCCGCGGTGCGCTATAGTAATTTTTCCGCATGCCCGTCTCGGCGAAGCCGAGGACACGATACAATTCTCTGGCCGGAATATTGGAGGCGCGGACCTCCAGATATACCGCGGCACCCGCATCCGCCGCCAGGCGAAGCATATGCTCCATCAAGGCACGGGCGATCCCCTGCCGGCGATGTGCCAGGGACACCGCCACGGTGATGATCTCCGCCTCGTCGGCCACAAGAGAAATCCCGCCGTAGCCGAGAAGGGTTCCGTCCTCTCCCACGGCGCAACAATAGTGATTGGCGGGTGCATCCGCAAAGCGGCAAAAGGCCTCGGCGGTGATACTCTCCCCGAAGCACTCCCGCTCCATACGGGCAGCGTCTTCTCCGTAAGAATCCTCCCAGGGCAGGATCTGATAGTCCGTCACGGCCGTTTCCTCACTCAAAATATCCGTCCAGCAGATCGCCCACGGCGATGCCGCGATGGGCGGCGTTATCATACAGATACATATCCTCCCCGTACTGCAGGCAGGACAGATTCATGTAGATCTGGGGCCAGTCGGGGGAATAAAATTTCAACTCATATTCCACATCCGCGTCGGTAAGGGGCATGTCCGCCGCCTCCCCCTGCTCGTAGAGATCCGTCAGGGCGCGGATCACGTCTTTGTCCGTGATATCAAACAGCGCCACCGTAACCTCCTCAGACCGGCACACGATTACCTTTTCCGCATCCAAATCGGCAAGGGTGGGCAGGGTAATGGACTCCGCGTGGAACACCGTGGTCATGCCGCTGACGTATTCCTCTGTCAGCCAAAGGGAGGGATCGTTGTCCCCGATCCGATACAACGTAATGTTGCCGCGTTTGTAAAAAGCGTATGCCTCCCCCACATAGGTGGGCTCGTAGATCAGATCCGCAGGAAGGTACACATCCTTACCCACGGCGTATTTTCCGTTTTTGTGCTTGAAGGACGCCAGAGAATCCCCGCAGGAAACAAGCAGGGAGGCGCACAGAAGAAAAGCAAGAAGCAGGGCTGTTTTCCGCATATATACCGCCTCAATACCCGAACTCGCCACTCAGGCTGTCGTCGTTCTCAATCCAATCCTGCACGGGATACACGGTGTAGGTATCCTTATCTTCCCGGACCACCACGGTCTCAATGCCCGCGTTGATGATCATCCGCTTGCACATGGCGCAGGAGCAGGTGCCGCCCACCACCGCATGGGTCGCGGGATCAATACAGCACATATACAACGTCGCCCCCAGCATCCGCTCCCGGGCGGCGGCAATGATGGCGTTGGCCTCGGAATGGAGGGACCGGCACATCTCATACCGCTCCCCGCGAGGGATCTGCAATTTCTCCCGCATACAGTACCCCAGATCGCTGCAGTTCTTGCGGCCCCGGGGAGCACCGTTATAGCCGGTGGACACAATGGTGTCATCCTTTACAATGATCGCGCCGTAACAGCGGCGCAGGCAAGTGCTGCGCTCCGCCACGGTCTGTGCAATATCCAGATAATAGTTTTCCTTGGAAACTCTTTCCATTATACATTCTCCCGGACAAAAAATCTCTTATTCTATTTTACCAAGAAGTGCCCCCGATTGCAATAGCGGAAGTGAAAGATTCCCCAAAATCCTGCGCCGTCTGCCGCCGATGCATAGAAAAAACGCCATCGCCATACACATTACCGAATCCATTCATCGGGGGGCATCCATGCGAAACGGCCAACGCTTTTTTCGGAACGCCGCGCTCCTGGCGGGCGTTCAACTGTTTCTGCGGTTTATTACCGTCAGCTTCAATACCTATGTGTCCGCTAAGATGGGTGCGGAGGGGATGGGCCTGGTGACGCTGGTGATGAGCGTATACGGCTTATCCGTCACGGTAGCCGCCTCCGGCGTCAATCTGGCGGCGGTGCGCCTGAGCGCCCGTGCCCTCAGCGAATGCGAATGCGAAGATTTTGCCCACGGCTCTGCCCGTTTGCGGCGGGTAATGCGGGGATGCATCGCCTACAGTCTTCTGTTTGGAATCGGTGCCGCCGGGATCCTGTTTTCCGCCTCGGAGGTGATCGGCATCCATCTGTTGGGAGACACTCGGACGATCCCCTCTTTGCGGGTGCTGGCCGTCAGTTTGCCCGCCATATCCCTCTCCTCCGCCCTGGCGGGATATTTTACGGGGGTGCGCCGCGTGTACAAAAACGCTCTTGTATCCGTTTTGGAGCAGTTTGTGAAGATCGCCCTCACCGCCTCGGCCCTGCTCCTGTTCGCCCCGGCGGGGATCGAATACGCCTGTCTGGCCGTGGTGGGAGGAGCCGCCCTGGCGGAGGGGGCATCCATGATCACGGCTATGCTTCTGTATCTGCGGGACAGTCTCCGCCGGCGGCGGGGAGAGCCCCATTCGCTTCCGTCGGCCTTTTCGCAGGTGTTCCACACCGCGTTTCCCGTGGCGGTGGGGGCCTATGCCCGGCAGGGACTGGTAACCGCAGAGCATCTGGCCATTCCGTGGGGATTTCGCAAAAACGGCGCATCCGCCACGGCCGCCCTCGCCTCCTACGGCGTTCTGCACGGGATGGTGTATCCGCTGATCTTTTTCCCCTCGGCGGTGCTGGGTGCCTTTGCGGGACTGCTGGTGCCGGAATTCACCGAATTTCAAGCCCGGGGGGAAAGGGACAAAATCCGCACCATCGCGGAAAAGGTCATGGGCACTTCCCTGCTGTTCGCCATCGGAACGGCGGGTATCTTCCTCAGCTTCGCCTACGATCTGGGTACCTCCCTGTATCCCGGCACCGATGCGGCGCTGCAGCTGGCCAGAATCGCCCCGCTGATCCCCGTGATGTATCTGGATTCCGCCGTGGACGCAATGCTGAAGGGGCTGGGGGAGCAGGTGTACTGCATGCGCGTAAACATCGCCGATTCCCTGTGCTGTCTGCTCCTTGTACTGCTGTTGATTCCCCGCTTCGGTCTGGCGGGATACTTTTTCGTGCAGTACACCTGCGAATTGATGAACGCCGCCCTCTCCATCAGCCGTCTTCTGCAGGTGACGGATCTCCGGCCACGGGTGGGCCGTTGGGTGATCCGCCCCCTTCTGTGCGTGATTTTTGCCACCTCCGCTGTCCATTTTCTCTCCGGATTCCCGTCAGTCCCGCTGATCGGCGCGGGCGGAATGTGCGGTGTGCGGATCGCGGCAGTCATCCTTTTGTATGGATTCAGTTTGTATCTCACAAAATTTTACAAATATCGGAAACACCCTTGACATCCTCTCCGTCATATTTTAAAATGGAAAAAATACTCGCACAGGCGGAGGAATCAACTATGAACACAGCATATCTTGTGGCGGACAATGTGCCGCGGGACGGCATCACGGATGCGTCGGACGCCATCCAGCAACTGATTGACGAAAATCCCAATCGCACCATCTTTTTCCCCGACGGCGTGTATCGGCTGAGAAAGCCCATCTGCACCCCCGCCGATCCGGCGAAAAGCGTATCCCTGCAGCTGGCTTCCTTTGCGGTGTTCCAGGCATCCCCCGATTGGGATTCCCCGGAGGCCATGGTCCGTCTGGGCGCCATCCATCCCGCCAACAACATCTTTGAAAACGGAAGCAATTATTTCTTCAGCGGCGGCATCGTGGACGGCAATAACGTGGCAAACGGCATCTCCATCGACGGCGGCCGGGAAACCGTGATCCGGGACACCTCCATCAAGCACGTGATCATGGGTATCCACATCAAGCACGGTGCCAACAGCGGCTCCTCCGACAGCGATATCTCCGGGGTGAACATCACCTGCACCGGCTCAAGGGATTCCGTAGGCGTGCTGATTGAGGGCGCGGACAACACCCTGACCAATATGCGCATCTGCCGTGCCCATATGGGCGTGCGCATCAAGACCGGCGGAAACGCCTTGCAGAACGTGCATCCACTGTACAGCGGAAATTATTCGGATTACGACGATGCCTGCGCGTTCTGGGATGAAAACACCAACAACTGGTACTACTACTGCTACAGCGATCAGTACGGCGTGGGATTCCGGGTGGCGGACTGCTGCCGCAGCCAGTTCACCGGATGCTTCGCCTATTGGTACGGCCCCGGCGGAGGTATTCACACCGTCGTAAAAGCAGACAAACGATTCAATGCCCTGTTTGACAATCTGCGCGTTGGCTTCCGCTTCCCCGAGGTGAAGAGCATCGTGTTGGATGCGGGCGAGGAGGGCGGATTTGGCGTGTTCAACCGGCTGATCGTCACCGAATCCATGGTCAGCGAGGACACCTACAAAAAGCACGTGCAAAACGGAATTTTTCCGTATTGATAAAGTAACCGCAAGGACACCACCGGGTCGCTCGGTGGTGTTTTTTCTTGTGGGGATGCGGGTACGATCGCCCGGGCAAACCTAACATATACCGATAATTTTTCTCACTAAATGCGTTATTGATTTTCGTCTGCCCCTACTGTAAAATAAAGATGTCGACAGAGAAAACGCTTTGCAAAGCCGAAGAAAATCCCACAAGGAGGAAATTATGAAACTGACTATCGGTGAGAATATCCGCCGTTTCCGAAAGAAAAACGATCTGACCCAGGAAGCCCTGGCCGAGTGCTTGGGCGTAAGTTATCAATCGATCAGCCGCTGGGAAAACGGCACCACCTATCCCGATCTGGAACTGATCCCTGCCATCGCCGAGGTGCTTTCCGTGTCGGTTGACGAGCTTCTCGGCATGCCGCAGATCGAAAAAGAAAAACGCGCTGAAAAAACATTCGACGAGCTCCGCCGCGAGTGTATGAAACGGGATTATGATGCGGATAAAATTGTCCATCTTCTTCGTGACATACGCAGAAATTATCTGGCCAGCGACTCCGCCTGGCGTCCGTGGAGTGAAGGAAACGACCGGGCTTTCCGTGATCCCAAAATACTGCCCGAGGTGCGTTTGCTGGCGGAAGCGTATCTGGAACGTAATCCGATGCATCCCCACACCATTCAAACCATGGCAGATATTGAGGATGAAGAGCATTTGCCTGATTTTCTGAAAAAGCATACCACTTCCTTTGATTGCTCGGAACGTGCGTTGCTGTTCAGAAGATATCTGCGTCGCGGGGACGCGGAAAAATTCGAGCCCGAACGCAGATATCAACTATACAAAGCCTTCGAAGGCCTGCTTTACCCAAGCAATCTGTTGAAATGGGGAGAAAGCAGCGAGAATAAAGCAGCGGCTGATCAATTTATGGAAACGATACTGTCATGCATTCGCTGCGATGCTGAGGATGACCGACCGGATATGTGGGTGCAGGATCGGATTGAATTGGGACTCAAATCCGCTGCTCGACTGGCTGCCGGTGGCAAATTCGACGAAGCAATAGCGAAAGCAGAATCGGTGGTAAAACTGTTGGAAGAAACCATGAAAATCACAACCAAGGTGCAATTGCCCACTTCCTGCCGTTTTCTCGATGGAATGGAATGGAGTGCAAAAGAGAGTTGGCATACTGTCCACAACGATCCGGATGCTTTAGAGGAGCGAATGATTTTTATTACTACAATAATGAACGGTATGATGACCGGAACCTGTTTGCATCCCAGCGAACATTTGGCTGCACTACAGAGAAAAGAATTTGATCCTCTTCGCAATCATCCAAAGTTTGAAGAACTCTGCGATCGTGTAAAAGCACTGATTGTCACCAAACCAAAGGAATCGTAATCCTCGCCCCGCCTTGCGCGGGGCTTTTCTTTACTTTTTTTTGATTCCTTAAGAAATCTTAAATTGTTTCCACTTTTCATTTAATCTCTCTTTTGCTATAATGTATGCAGAAACGAAAATGCGAGGTGTGACCGCCATGTACCGTATTTTGATTTGCGATGACGAAAAAGACATCGTCTCGGCTCTGGAGATCTATCTCCGCGCCGACGGATACAAAACCTTCTCCGCGGGAAACGGCGCGGAGGCTCTGGAGATCCTCTCCCGGGAGGAAATCCATCTGGTGCTGATGGACATTATGATGCCGAAAATGGACGGGCTCACCGCCGTGGCCCGTCTGCGAGAGGAATACAATGTACCCGTGATCCTGCTGACCGCCAAGGGGGAGGACACGGACAAAGTACTGGGGCTGAACATCGGCGCGGACGATTACGTCACCAAGCCCTTCAATCCGGTGGAGCTGTCCGCCCGGGTCCGCTCCCAACTCAGACGGTACACCACCTTGGGCGGTGCCAGGCGAGACGATGAAATCCGCCTGGGGGGCATCACTCTGGCCGAGCGATCCCGCACCGTCACCCTGGATGGGGATCCCCTCATCCTGACCCCCACGGAATACGAGATTCTGCGGCTTCTGATGAAGCATCCGGGGGAGATTCTGCCGCCGAAGGAAATCTACCGCCGGGTCTGGAAGGATTCCCCCTACGGGGCGGAAAGCACCGTAGCGGTACATATCCGTCATCTGCGGGAAAAGATTGAGATCGATCCCGCCTCGCCCCGCTATCTGCGAGTGGTCTGGGGCCAGGGATACGTAATGGGCGAAAAGAACGATGGAGGTATAAAACGATGAAGCTTCTGCACAGCAGCGCAGCAAAAATAGTTCTCGGTGCGTTGGCGGTGATTCTTCTGCTGACGGCCGTAGCCGCATCTTTTCTGTCGGTGATCATTTATGCCGGCGATGTGGATCGTATGTCCCAGGCGTATGTGGAGAGTACCGTTTTCCGTGAGATGCTGGCCCTTGATGAGGAAAAAATCTGGAGTGCCCATCTGCGGGGAGATGATCCGTCGGAGATTTACAAGCACTCCAACGTACTGTTCCAGATCAAGGACGATGCCTACAACATCGTGGCCTCCTCCGACATTCCCCTTCCGAACACGGAGGCAGACCGAAAGCTGCAGTACACCATTTGGCGGCGGGAATGGTACGACGACGATTACGACTCCCCGCGGTACCACGTTACCCTGCAGGTGAATCCGGATCTTCCCCACAGCGATGTGTATAAGACACTGCACGAGGGGCTGCGTGTTCTCTTCCCTCTCCGGTACGGAATGCCCTACATCGCCGCAGGCTGTGCCATTCTGTATGTGGTTTTGCTGATCCTTCTGATGTGCACAGCAGGTCATCGGCGCAAATCCGAGGAGATCACCCGCAGCTGGTTTGATAAGATTCCCCTGGATCTTCTGCTTGGCGGTTACATTCTGCTATTCGCTCTGCACATCGCCGTCATCGATTCCATGTGGGATATCCCCTGGCGCATCCTGCTCGCCCTCGGGATGGCCGCGGTTTTGGTGGATGCGATCCTGCTGACTGTACTTATGACCAGTCTGGCTGTTCGCGTGAAGTCAGGCACCGTCGTGAAGAACACCTTGATCTGGCACATTCTCACCCTGGCGTGGCGCATCCTCACGTTCCTTTGGTGCCGCATCGTATGGCCCACATTCCGCTTCATCGGCGGCGGCATCGGCCGTTTCTTCCGCTTCATCGGCTTCGCTTTGGGATCGATCCCGCTGATCCCGAAAACGGCTCTTTTGATTGGGGCCAATGGGGTGTTGGATTTTCTCATCATCGTCATAGCATGGAAAGGCCCCGCCCTTCTCCTTATCCTTATCAAAGATGCAGGCATCGCCCTGTTTCTCCTCGCCGCAGCGTCCATGATGCGCCGCATCCAGGCGGGCGGGGAGCGGATGGCATCGGGGCATCTGGACACGCCCATTGAGACGGATCACCTGCATGGGGATTTCCGCCGTTTTGCCGGAACCATGAATCAGTTAGGCGAGGGCATGAGCCGTGCGGTGGAGGAGCGGATGAAAAGCGAACGGTTCCGGACGGAGTTGATCACCAACGTATCCCACGACATCAAAACGCCGCTGACCTCCATCATCAATTATGTGGATCTGATGAAGAAGGAAAACGTGACGGAGGAACCCATGGCGGAATACATCCGCGTGCTGGATCGGCAGTCCTCCCGACTGAAGAAGCTGACGGAGGATCTGATCGAAGCGTCCAAGGCCGCCACGGGCAACGTGGCCGTGGATCTTCGCCCCTGCGATGCCGCCATGCTGATCGGCCAGATCGAGGGAGAATATGAGGAGCGTCTTGCCGGGCGGAATCTGACGCTGATCGTCACCAAGCCGGAGCATCCCGTCACCATTCTGGCGGACGGACGGCTCATGTGGCGGGTGTTTGACAATCTGATGAGCAACATCCTCAAATACGCCATGCCCGGATCCCGGGTATATCTGAATCTGGAGACATCGGACACATCCGCCTGCTTCACCTTCCGCAATATGTCCCAGGATCCGTTGAACATCCCCGGGGAGGAGCTGCTGGAGCGATTCACCCGCGGCGATTCCTCCCGCTCCACCGAAGGAAGCGGACTCGGATTGTCCATCGCCAATTCCCTGACGGCACTGCAAAAGGGCCGTCTGGCCCTGAGCACCGATGGGGATCTGTTCAAGGTCACCCTGACATTCCCTCTGGCATAAGTAAAAGACGGCTGCGAAAGGCAAGTTCTCATAAGGAAGTTTAATCCAACTTGATTCGCAGCAAATAAATAATACCCCGGACAGTTTTTTGTGAAATCTGTCGGGGGTATATTATTTAATAGCTGTGATGGCATTATCCACGATAACTCATATACGCTTGTAAGATTTCTTCCACATCTTTTTCATCCTGCTCATAATTTCCTATCTCATTGCAAATCCAAGCATAATAATCAGTAATAGCCTCAATGAAAGAAGTCAAAATTTCCTCGATCGAGCTATGTTCTGTTCGAACCGGAAGCTTGATTTTCGGAATATCATTTTTATTGTCAAATACAGGATAGGAAGAAAAGTCAGCCCAATAAAACAAATATCCAACGCGTTTGCCGTCTCGCCTAATTAGATAATGCTTATATTCAAAGTCAACCCACAAAGTGATAGGTATGCGATAATTTTCTTCCATCCACGCTACAAACGAACGCATTTCTTTTTCAATATCAGTTGGAATTTTTCTGTCAAAACCAATATCAAATTCGGGAAGGATATCTTTTGCAACTTCTAATACTATAGTTTGCGCTTTTTGCCAAACACTATTTTCATTCATAGGTGTTTCTCCTTCGCTTATTATGATTGAGTTTTATCAAAACCTTATCGCCAGTTTCGCCCTTGTATTACAAAGGCGAAGGGCAAAGCCCATACCCCTATCATGCTGATTGTATTATATCAAAAATCTGCTGAGAAAGCAAGAGTTATATTCCGACTGCGTCGGAGTGATATTATCGCTTACGCAATAGTGATATTGAAGCCTTACGGCTTCAGTGATATTTTATTCGCCTCCAAAACTCGCGAAGCGAATACCACTCGGCGCAAGCCGAATATCACTGCGAAGCAATATCACTCGCCGCAAGGCGAATAAAACTGCCCAACTTCCTTATGAGAAGTTGGGCAAAGCAGCCGTCTTTATTTTATTCCCGGTTTCGTGCCTGATAGGCGCGGTAGTCCGCCATAGTGGAACAAATCATCCAGATAAGCAGGCGGGCGGCAAAAAAGCACGCCGCATAGCAAACCACATAGAACGCCGTCCCAACCCATCCCGGAAACAGAAGCCCCAGCAAAAGCAAGGCGGCAGCGATCAGCCGTACCTGCCGCTTCACGGGGAAGAAGGCCGCCAGGATGCCCATGGCCCCACTTCCGATGGGGAACATGGCCGCCAGCCACAGATGATACTCATAGCCATTTCCGTTGCCATGGTTGGGAATCCACAGCGGCGGCAAAAACATGGCACCAAATACAATGGCGTGCAAAGCAATATACACGATGGTCCAAAGATGCCGCTTCATGGCTGTCACCACCTTTTCACGATGTCTCTTAATCAAAGCGAGAACGGCTCTGCCACCAGCGTATTGCGGGTCAGCCATGCCTCCTCAAGAAGGGCATTGTAATCCAGCTTTGCTTCCTGCTCCAGCACTTTCTCCAACACCGGCTGGGTTTTGGGATGGCGGGGCGTGAACACCGTACAGCAATCCTCGTAGGGCAAAATCGACGTCTCAAAGGTGCCGATCTCCCGTGCGGTCCGCACGATCTCCTCCTTATCCATGCCGATGCAGGGACGAAGGATGGGACGGTCCGACGCATTCTCCGTCACGCAGATCGCCGCCAGCGTCTGGCTGGCCACCTGTCCCAGACTCTCGCCGGTCACGAGGGCCGGCGCGCCGCACTGCTCTGCCATGCGGCAGGACAGCCGCACCATAAAGCGGCGGAGAAGCAAGGTGAAGTAATCCTCGTCGCAGTTGTCGCGGATGGCCTCCTGGATCTTCGTCAGGGAGATCACGTGCATGCGGATCTTGCCGCAGTATTCCGTCATCAGTTTAGCCAGGGTGAACACTTTTTCCCGCGCCAGTTCGCTGGTATAGGGGATGCTCTCAAAATACAAAGCATCCAGCGCCAGTCCCCGGCGGGCCATCATATATCCGGCCACAGGGCTGTCGATGCCGCCGGACAGAAGGAGAAGTCCCCGTCCGCCGGATCCCAGAGGAATACCGCCGGCGCCCTTTTCCTGGCCTGCGTGAATATAGGCGTACTGATCCCGTACCTCCACCCGGACGGTCACGTCGGGATGGGTCAGATCCACCTTCAGATGGGGCATGACGGACAGAATCGCTCCGCCCACCTCACCGGCCAATTCCGGAGATTTGAGGGGGAACTGCTTATCGGATCGCTTGGCCTCTACCCGCAGTTTTCTTGCGCCCGCCAGATAGGGAGGCAGGTATTCCGCCGCCACACGGCAGATATCCTCCACGGTTTTTTCCGCCACGGCGGCGCGGGTGATGCCCACAAAGCCAAACACATGCTTGGCCTGGCGGAACATTTCCTCCATATCTTCCTCATCCGTCAGCGGAGCGATGCACACGGTGCTCTGGGCATAGCTGACCTCAAACTGTCCCACATGGGCGGCACGGCGGCGCACCTCGCGGAGCAGAATGCTCTCAAACTGGGACTTGTTCGCCCCCTTCAGGATAATTTCTCCGTATTTGCACAGGATGACTTCTTTCATATTTCTATCTCCATTGTTGATTCATTTTGATACTATTTCCCCACCGACCAGGGCATATCCCCGGCCACGGACGGACAAAATCCCCACCTGGGGCGTTAGTTCTCCCAATTTGCGACGCAGATAACTGATGTATACATCCACACCGTTGCCCCGTCGGCTCACAAAGATCTGCGCGATCTGCCCGCGGGAAACCGGCGCAGGTGCCGCCTGCAGCAAGAGGTGCAGAATCTGCTCCTCCGTGGGGGACAGATGACATCTTCTCTCCCCACAGCACAACCACCCATCCCGTGTCAGAATAATCCGCTCCGCCCCTGCGGGCGTCGCCGTTTCGGCTGTTTTTTCGGTATCGGACAGGATCCCCCGCAGAAGATCCGTGAACTCCGAATACAAAAACGGACGGGGCAGATGATAGATGCCCTTCGCGGGGGCATCCGGCGGTGCATCGCCCAGCAAAAGCACGGCGGCACGGTACTTCCCGGCCCCCTCCATGCACCGCGCCCGCGATAAACTATCCTCATCCGCGATGCAGAGTCGGGGCCGCACGCCGGAAACTGCCTCGCCGGAGACACCGCACAGCACGGCCAGCGTTTGCCTCAGCGTGTCATCCCCGCTGAAAAAGAGGATCTCCCCCTCTGTCCGTGCCCCACTTATCATATCTGCCTCACGCCTGCATATTTTTACTATAGTATATGATACCAATTTCCTGCGGTTTTGTCAATCCAAACCGCGATATTCACCCGGGGGAGGACCTATGCACAACGCCATTGTGATCGCCATTGTTCTTCTGATTTTTCTGAACGGGGCCACCGACGCCTGCACCTCCATTGCCGCCGCCGTCTGCTCGGGAGCCATCTCCATGAGGCGTGCCGCCCTCCTGTGCGGCATCTGCAACGCCGTGGGCGGCGTGTGCGGAGTGCTGTTCTTCGGGGGAATCGGCGAATCCGTTTTGTCCGCCTCCGATTTCGGGGATGCGGGGGAGATCGGCGTGCTGGCTACGCTGGGCGCGTCGGTTTTGTTCGCCCTCGGGGCATGGATCGCGGCGTTGCCCACCAGCGAAAGCCATGGAATTCTGTCCGCCGCGGCGGGAGCCTCCGCCGCCCTGGGCGGGGGCGATTCCGTGCTCCGTGTCCTGCTGCCTGCGGTGTTGTGGATGAGCCTATGTGTCCTGGCCGGGGCGGCGGCGGGCACCGTTGTGCCCCTGCTGATCCCCCGAACCGCCCGGGAATCCACAGTACATCGGTGGCAGATTCTGTCTGCCGCCGCCTCATCCCTGCTCCACGGGGTGCAGGATCTGTCCAAATTCTGCGCCTTTCTGGCCCTGTCCGGCTTTGCCCGGGCCGATCATCCTGCGGTGATCGGCATCGCCGCCATCGTGATGGGGATGGGTGCCTTGTGCGGCGGGCGGCGCATGACGGACGCGGTGGGGAACGATCTGGCGCCCCTTCGCCCGCGCACCGCTTTGGCGGCGGATATCGCCTGTGACACCGCACTTCTGCTGCTCAGCGCGGTGGGGATTCCCGCCTCCACCACCCACACCAAAACCGCCGCGGTGGCCGCCTGCGCCATCGTTTCACCGGATGGCTTTATCCGCAAGCGGCAATTCCTCCGGTGCATTCTCGCGTGGGTGATCACTTTTCCCGCCTGCGCGGTGCTGGGGTACCTCCTCGCCCGGGGGCTGTATGCGGTTTTGTAAAACAAAAGCCGCCGCATCGATATGCAGCAGCTTGCTTTATTATGGCATTCGGCTCTTTCGCCGTCAGAACAGAATCCGTACCTCAAACCGCCGTCCGCAGCGGGGGCATGCGGCCGTATGCTTGCCGCGGCGATGGGGCAGGCGAAGCATGGCACCGCAATCCGGGCATTTCCGATACACCGCGGTGCGGCATTCCTTGATCCGCCGCCATTGCAGGCTGAAAAAGCCCTTGATCGGATTCCAGATCTTCAGAAAGCGGTCATTTTCCGCCCGACGGCGGGCAATGTTCCGCGAAAGCATGCGAAAAAACATATAGCCGAGGCACAGCCATGCCAGGGCGGTCATGGGCCAGAATCCCGTGAACATCCCCACGATCCACAAAAGAATCCATAGCGTATTCAGCGCGTAGTACAAGGCATCCACGCCGTAGCGACCGTACATAAACGCGATCAATTTATTTTTCCAGTTTCCCATCATGCCACCTGATTTCATTGGATTGCATATATTGTAGCACATTTCCGCCGCCCATGTATGAACGTATTTGTGCGGGGTTGTAAATTTCCTTCCATTTTTTCTTGCTTTTTTTCGAAAGATGTGCTACCATATCCAAAAATCCCCGGATCGGAGAAACGCTATGACCATCTACCGCGGCAATCCCCACGACGAATCCCGCATCCCCCAGGAGCAGGCCTGCTATGCCCTGCTGGATTCCCTGTCCCTCCCCTACGATCGGATCGATCACGAGCCCGCCTTCACTATGGAGGCCTGCGCCGCCATCGACTGCGCCTTCGGCACACGGATGTGTAAGAACCTGTTTTTGCGCAACAGCAACGGGAGCGCCTTTTATCTGCTCCTGATGCCCGGGGACAAGCCGTTCAAAACCAAGGAGCTGTCCGCCCAGATCGGAAGCACCCGCCTTTCCTTCGCGGACGAGAATCATATGCGGGATTATCTGGATCTGACGCCGGGATCGGTCACCGTCATGGGGCTGGCCAACGATCGGGAAAACCGGGTGCAGCTGCTCATCGATCGGGATGTGTACGAGCAGGAATATTTCTGCTGTCACCCCTGCATCAACACCAGCAGTATCCGCCTCCGCACCGCCGATGTGCTGGAGCGTTTTCTGCCCGCGATCCATCATACCCCGCGGATCGTCACGCTGACCGGGTGCGTGTAAAGGATTTCAAAAATATTTTTCAACTTTTTTCGAAAAAGGTCTTGCTTTTTGTAAAGACATATGATATACTATACAGGCTGAAACGAAATGGCCTGTTAGTCAAGCGGCTAAGACGTCGCCCTCTCACGGCGAAGACGGGGGTTCGATTCCCCCACGGGTCACCAAAAAAAGACATCCGAACTTGTTCGGGTGTCTTCTTTTTTCGCTATTCGATGATGCATTGAGCCTTTCCCATCCGAACTGTTTCGTAAAGCGAAAGTGGTTCGGATTTGTTTTTGCCATCACACGCATTAAATGGAACGCCCCTGCACAGAAATCTGTACAAGGGCGCTTTTCTGTATTCACGATGCGGTTTGGTACTTCTCCGCCTGGAGGTTGAACATATAGGCGTACTTTCCGTCCAGCGCCATCAGTTCTTCATGACTGCCGGATTCAATGATCTTTCCTTCCTCGAACATATAGATCCGATCCGCATGGCGCGTGGTGGAGAGCCGATGGGAGATGAAGATCACGGTTTTCTGATTCGCATAGGATGCAATCGCCTGATTGAGTGCATACTCCGCATCCGGATCCAGAGCGCTGGACGGCTCATCCAGAATGATCAGATCCGCATCCTTGAAGAAGGCGCGTGCAATCGCCACCTTCTGCTGTTCCCCTCCCGACAACTGCGTACCGCTGTTATCAAACTCACGGGTAAGCGGGGTATCGAGGCCGTCGGGCAACTTCTGCAGTTTATCTCCAAACGTACTCTTTTCCAGAGCCCCCCGCACCTTCTCTTCCATATCCTCCGTGTATACGCCGCCGGCCACATTCTCCGCCAGCGAAGCGGCAAATATCCGATAATCCTGGAACACGGCGGCCACGCGGCCGCGCAGCTCGTCCAGTTTGTATTCCCTTATATTCTTTCCGTTATACAGAATCTCACCGCTGTCCGGATCGTACAACCGCATGAGCAGTTTGGTCAGCGTGGTCTTGCCCGCACCGTTATAGCCAACGATGGCGATCTTCTCCCCGCGGCGGATGTCCAGATCCACATCCTCCAGGGCATGGACCGATTCTTTTCCCGGATAGGAGAATGTCAGACCGCGCAAAGTCATAGATTCCATGGGCGGCACGGATTGTTCCCCGCTTTGGATTTGCGGCTCACACTCCATAAAGTGCCGGATCTTCTCCACAAAGATACCGTGCTCGTGGTATTTCATTATGCGGTTGATCAAGTCCTCAATCAGCCAGGACATGGTCCAAATGCCATCCATGGCTATCGCAAAACCACCCAAGCCCACCGTGCCCGTGATCATCACTTTATACAGGATCAAAAGCAGCGGCGCACCGGTTCCGATGGCGTTAAGCACATCATGAAGTGTATCCAATGTGAGACGTTTCTGACCGAAGGTCCGCTCCACTTCTTTGATCTTTTCCGTGTTGTCATCCAGTTCATGGAGCAGATTCTCACTGACCCGGGTAACGCGCATCTCTTTGGCATAATCCGGTAAACGGAACACACGGCCAATGTACTGAGTTTTCCGCTCCAGGGGATTGATGCTCTCACTGTATTGTAGGTATATCCGATTGCTGCGGGAAGTCAAATAAACACGGAGTCCCGCGAGTCCCAGAATGATTACTGCCGTTGCTGCATCCACACTGAACAGCACACCGGTAAGCGTAAAGGATGCCACCGTGCGGTTGATCAGCTTTCCCGTATCCTCCATAACGCCGGCTGCTTGAGAATAGGCCCTATCCATAGCCCAAACGAAGTCGTTGTAGAAAACAGGATCGTCGTAGCGGGATATATCCAGCCGCACTGCCTGACGGAACAAATCCTTATTTATGCCAAGGTGAAGTTTTTCCCGGACAACGGCGTGATAATAGTTCCAATACCAGTAGTGCCACACATGGAACAAAAGCAGATATACCGCATACGTCAGAATAACGCCGGCGGCCTTGCGGAATGCGGCACCGTCGCCCAAAGCATCCAGCAGATTCTTTGTGTAGATAATCCCCACCGAGTTGTTAATACCCCAGAGGATCCCTTCCAGTACAATCCAGATCACATAACCGGGGGTATATTTCCACACAAACCCTATCATCCAAAGATTGTTCTTCAACACATTCTTCGGAGACGTGCGCTTCTTTTTCTCGCTCATACTGCCACCTCCGCGTAATTCTCTGCCTGATGGCGGAACATTTCCGCATAGCGTCCGTTCAGCGCCATCAACTCCTTATGGGTGCCCACCTCGGCAATCTCTCCGTTTTCCATAAGATAAATCCGATCGGCGGACACAGCCGAGGACAGACGGTGGGAGATGAAGATCATACCGCAGTCCCGGCACGCCTCACTCATTCGCTCGTACATCTCGTGTTCCGCTATGGGATCCAGCGCACTGGATGGCTCATCCAAAATCACAAAGCGATTGTTCTTGGAATACACGTGAGCGATGGCCAACTTCTGCTGCTCACCGCCGGACATCTGCACACCGTTTGGATCAAACTCTTTTGTCATCACGGTGTTTTCACCATTTTCGAAGTCTTTCACCTTCTCATACAGTCCGCTCTTTTTCAAGGATTCTGTGATAATTTCCTCATCCTCCGGATTTCGGGGGCGCAGGAGCACATTCTCCGCCACAGGCAAGGCAAAGAGATGGAAGTCCTGCATCACGGCAGAAAACGCGTCCCGATATTCCCGCAAAGCGAAGTCGGATATTTTCTCCCCGCCGTATGTAATCTCGCCTTCCGCATCATACAAACGCAGGAGAAGTTTCACCAGCGTGGTTTTTCCGGCGCCATTGTGTCCCACAATGGCGATTTTTTCTTTTTCGCCAAGCCGCATGGAGATATTGCGCAGAGTATATCCCTCAGCCCCCTCATACCGGAAGGAGACGTTCTCAAGAACGATATCTCCGCCCGCGGGCAGCGGTTTATCCCCATCGGTGATTTTGGGGGAATACTCCAGAAATTTCCGCAGATTTTCAATATACAGCGCATGATCCTGGAATTTCAGTAAGGTGTCGGAAATGTTTGTCAGGGAATACGCCACCGTGCTGATGGAATTCACCACAACCACACAGTCTCCGTATCCCATCGTGCCCGCCCCCAGCGTCTTCCAGACCGCATACATGGTGGCACTCAGGGGAGTCAGCATTTCCAGACATTCCGTTTTCAGATAGTTCAGCGTAATCACCCGAAAACCGTATTTTTTTATGATGTCAATCACACGGGTGCCGGCGTCCCAGAACCGCTCCAGCATCAGTGCCGGCATATTGGAAAGCCGCATCTCCTTGGCGTAATCGGACAGATAAAAGGTGCGCCGGGTATACTCCTTCCGTCGGTTCGCAGCGGTCATTTCCATATTCCGGTTGTACACAATTTTATTGGCAACGGCGGTAATCGGGATGCACATCAGGGGAAGCAGCGCGAAGAGCAGCAAGAGAGGATCGATGGCAAGCAATAACCCGAAATTGGCAGAGAAATTGGTAACTATATACACGATGTTCCCCACGGACCCCATTACAGCCTGTGCGCGGGATGTGCATTCGTTTATGGCTTTGACATACGTATCGTAATACTCCGGATTCTCATAGCACCCCAACTCCACCTGGGCCGCTTTCTCGTAAACCACTTTGCGGATATCGTTTGTCATCTTACAGGTCTTGACGGGATACACCTTACTGTAAAAAAACGATTGACTCCACCCCAAAAGGAGCTGGGCGGCCAGACACACCAGGACAAAAGCAGCAATACCGGAGAAGCTCTTCCCTTCTGCGATTCCGTTCAGTGCATAGCGAAGCATATATGTGGAAGTCAAAAACGAAGTAAGGGCAGCCCCGACAGTCACAACAATATCACAGAGCAGAAGCCCCGGCACACTGCGATGGGCCATACGAAGCATGAAAATATTATTCGATATAATTCGCCGAATGGGCATTTTTATCTTATCGGATTTTTTCTTCTTAAACAATTGAGAAAGTTTCATATTGTCACTTTCCACCTCTGTGAAATCTTTCATAGTTACACACATCACAGCCATGAGGGGCAGAATGGGCTCTCCCCCCAATCACCGGTGTAATATATACCCCTCCGCCATGTGCAAAATGGTTGCGTCACCGGGGGCAAACATGGATTCCAACTGCCGCAGATGGGACACAAGGATCCAGCGGATACCCGAGGCGGAAAAGTGCTTCAGCAGATGATACAAGCCTTCCGCTCCCTCGGCGTAGGCGGTGCTTTGGAACGTCTCGTTCAAAA
Source organism: Eubacteriales bacterium (assembly GCA_045539595.1). GTDB lineage: Bacteria > Bacillota > Clostridia > Oscillospirales > CAG-272 > SIG701. The sequence goes on from JAZQFQ010000020.1 coordinate 92,098, forward strand.
ACACCAGCGCACCTTCCTGCAAAGTATCCACCATCCCCGCCAGTTCCCGCACTTCCTGCTCAAAGCGGCCCGCCTCATTGCCCTCAAGGAATTTCTTCTCGGCCTCGGAAAACTGGGCGCCGATCTGCGAAAAGAGCGGTATTTCCGCCCGCTCGCACGGCACAGGCAATCCGGCCTGCGCCAAAACCTGCATCGTTCCCACGGAGCGCAGATAGACGGTTTTTCCGCATCCGTTGTCCCCGAACACCACAATCCCACCCGCTTCCGCTGTCATTTCCACATCGTTTGGCACCACCTCTGACGGACTGGCTTTCGTCATCAAAAGATACAGATCGTATAACTTATGTACACGCATACTGTTATCCGCAGAAAACCCGGGATAGCAGTACGGGATCTTCTTCGCCTCCAGGGTGTGGATATACTGACAGGCTGTGTCATAAAAATCCAGATCGGCACAGAGATTCCCCAAACGTGCCGCGATCTGCTCAAAAACGGATGAGAAGATCCGGGACAGCTCGGCAAGAGCGCCTACGGCCAAATTGTCAAAGAATCCATCCGCAGGCGGGTACACACGCACACAGGGGTGAACCACTTCCGCCGTCTTTTTGAAAAGGGAAAACCCGCTCTTCTTGATGTCCGGGTCACTGACGTGAATGTATCTGTGATTGATCCATTCGTATTGGGCGATACGCCCGTCCTCATGCAGGGTAAATTTGAAATCCAAAAATCCGCTGGCGCTGAAATTCTCGTATTGGGTGCAAAACGTAATCAGATGGGGAAACTCCGGGTGTTCGTACACCTCCCGGCAAGCATCACGAAAGGCTGTCAATCCTCGGGAGTGCAAATCATATGCAGACAGCATCTCCCCATAGGCTTTGATGAACAGCAGCGCCCGCTTGCAGGCAAGAGCCTGCGCCTGGAGAATGTTCTTTGCCGCGATGGGGGAGGTATTTCGCTCCGCCCGCAGGCGGTATCCCACCCGTTCTCCACTTTTGTGGGATAAACGCAGCTCTTCCCATCGGCCACTCAGGGAAAGCATCTCCGCCAGCAGCGAGGGATTGCTATAAAAATCCCCCAAAATCTCCCGGCGATACGATATGGTTTCCGCATCATCCGTCCAATCCGATATGACGGACAGAAACTGCTCCCGCTTTTGGCTGTCGGCACAAATATAGGAAAAGGAACGGTCCAGGGAAAGCTGATACGGTATTCTTTCATCCAGTGCACGGGTATTGCGCTCCTCTTTACAAAACAAAAGACTATTTACCATATCCATCCCTCCGTTTCCGCAAAGAATCCTTGTCCAGTCCGTATTTTTTCAGAATATCGGCGGCATACGACGAGGCGTTTCCTTTGGCTTTGACAATACGGTAGGTGCGCTTGTTTTCATCAGCGGGATCGATCTCCGCCGACAGAACGGGATAATCCAACGTCATCACCGTATGGAAATGCGTCACGTATACGCCAAAATGCAGGGCAGTACGCATCCGATCCGCCAATTCCTTCAGAAGGGCAAAGCCGCGGGTATCGTCCGCACCGCTGAACGTTTCATTGAACAGCAGAAATGCCTCCTGCCCTGCGGATTGCCGCAGCATTTCCTCCGTGCGTGCCCGCTCCTCATCCAGCCGTCCCACGTGATCAAACCGCTCATCCTTGGGAAAGTGGGCCAAAACGATCGGAAACGGATACAGGATGGCTTTTCCGGCAAACACAGGACATCCCGAAAGAAACAGCACCAGATTGATACCGACCGCCCGCAGATAGGTGGTCTTTCCGCCTCCGTTGGCACCAACCAGGAAGCGGAACGGCTCCGCTTCCTTAAAATCCGCATCGTTGGGGACGATACGCTCGCATTGCTTCGCCAAAAGGGACACATCGTACAGATCCTCTGCCTTGAATTGCGGCCGATCTGCAACCTCCGGGAAACAGTGGGGGATGCCCGCCTCTTCCGCTTTTTGCGTCAGTTCGTATATCTCCAAAAAGAAACGGATCTCGGCAATGTACGCTATCGGCTCCTTCAGATCCACGTCCGCGAATTCTCGGAACAGAATTTCTATCTCCGAAACCTCTGCCCCATAGAGGCGGCCCAGGGCGTCCGACAACGCAAGCGGTATTTTGTCGTTTCTCTGCTTCCGCTCGGGAACAGAGAATCCCAGTTTGCAGGCGCAATCGGCGATGCGCTCCGCCTCGCTGACCGCATCATAATCGGGCGTGAGCCAATTTTTGTCCGAAAAGGTCAGCAGTCCCGTGCGGAAGCCCTGAAGCCGCTCCGTTATGATCCGGCAAGCCTCCTTCATTCGGCTGACGGTCTGTTGTCTTTCCACAGAGGAATAATATGCCGCCACATCCCCGAACAAGCGCCCCAGATCCGACGCGGATGCTAAAGTTTCGCAGGCGCGGATGTACGCACAGAATGCATCTCTTCGGCGGTGATACATATCCAGGGGGATCTTTGCATCCCGCAATAGAATAAGCGACCGCTCAAGATCCGTCAGAACCGATAGGATATGACTCACCCTGTCCCGCTTCCCGCCGTTTTGAAGCAAGGCGAAAAGTTCCCCGCGGCGCAGAATCTCTGCCCTCTCGCAGGGAACTTGCAAAACGGCCATAGCCGCTTCGCTGAGTATGGAATCCATTTGTAAATCACGGAACAATGCCCTCGGCAGTCGTGCAGCCGAGGAATCCTTCAGCAAACGGGGGTTTTCTCTCATAATGCACTCTCCAATACGCCCAGCAGACGGGACAGGGGCTGTATTTCCATTCCGTTGACCACATCGCCCGCACCCAGAATCACCTCGGGGCCTTTTGTGGGCTGGCGGCGAATTTCCATGGAAACGGGATTCACCAGCAAAACGTTGTGGGGTGTCTTGGTCTCCCACGGCTCTTTGAACTGATAATGGAAATCATATACTGGCAGTGCCCTCGGTTTGGAATCGATGGGATACCGCACACCGGAGCCGCCGTGGCCGGCCAAAGCCACATATCGCCGTATGAAATATTCGCCGTTTTCCTTAAACAACAGCACACACATGCGGGCCGGCATGCCAAAGAGTTTTACGGCAAATACGTTGTGCGGCGTTTCGATATAACAGTCGCACTTCCCCGCCCGCTTATGGCCGAGAAACCACAAGAGATGAGTAGGATGCAAATGAAATCCTTTCGCCTTACATACCCGGCGGAGTTTCTGCGCGCAGAGAATCCGTTTCACAAAGCAGCGGAGGCGGGGATACAGCAAAAACAGCAGGACAGCGCAGATTAAAAAAATCCAGAATTCCATTTTGTATTCCCTCCGTGAAATCTCTCTTGTTACCGCCATTGTCTATCTAAAATTATTATACAATAGTCACCAAAAGTTGTCAATGGTAAACTATGGTTACAAGCAATGTTTACCCATGCCCCGCCGCTCCGCACAAGAAACTCCGCCAAATTTGCTGTCCATTCCCCCGGAGAACCTCTTGACTATTTTTAAGAGGAATGTTACAATACTTATTGAAACAGAGGTGGTTTTGTTGAAGAACATTCGGTTTTTAAAAGATCCCGGCTATACCTACGATCTGTTCTACATCTTCATCCATTATTTTAACAGAGAATATGTTTTAGCCAACTTTTCCAATTTTAACACTTATGCCGAGGACGTCCGTTTTTCCGAAAAAATGCTGGAGGAGTTCCCCGACATTCCGGAGGAGCTGCGCCTCTTCTTCCATCTTGATGACAACCCTCTCACCGTAATAACGGAATTTTACTATAAACCCTACCGTAACGATTTTTTGAAGGGAACCTATAGCTTGGCTGCCATTCAGAACGAACTGATGAATTACGATCAGGTTGTTATGAATGTACTGCGCCATTACTTCCGAAACGAGCCGGCGGAAACTCTGCAAAAATGCAAGGAATCCCTCCCCGCCGCCAACGCGCTGATCAAAAACTCCTCCCTGGATACACGTCTGAAAAGTGCTCTGTACTCGTTTTTGATCGATCCCATTCCCGTGATCCAGCGCCTGTCTCACGAATTAATGGCCAAGGA